>NZ_JANKBI010000021.1:0-105034 GCF_024622195.1 Murimonas intestini | reverse complement strand
CTTCCGTTCCATCTGTTCTTGAATTTTCTCTTGAATTTTCAAGGTTGTCTCACTATTCAATTATCAAGGTTCTTTGTAGTTGGCTTTTTTATTTCTCAAGCGCAACTCCTATATCTTACCACACTTTCAAGCGCTTGTCAATGTTTTTTTATCAGAACATTTTCGCTCGTCGGTAGGTTTTCATTATAACATCATGATTGCTATAAGTCAACCACTTTGTTACATTAATCTTAGAAAACAAAGCGGAGAAAGAGGGATTTGAACCCTCGCACCGCGCAAACGGTCTACACCCTTAGCAGGGGCGCCTCTTCAGCCACTTGAGTATTTCTCCTGATTGCTTATTTTCTTTTGATTAAGCATCACTTGTCCGTGACGCATTGATTATTATACTAAAGAGATATTTATTTGTCAATCACTTTTTTAACTTTTTTTATTTTTTATTTTCACTGCCCTTTTTTCCATACTTCAGCCAGTATATTCAGGCTTCTTTCAAAGTCCTGCCTGTCCTTTTTCTTTATAACACTCAGTAGTATCCCACAGAAAAAATTCATTACTGCAATTACAAGTACTGCACTGATAATGATCAATGTAGGAAATTTTGCTACTTCACCTGTATGGAAGAATTCAATTAAGATAGGAATAAAAAAACACATGCTCACCAGTATAAGAATAGAACTTATAATAGAGAAGAAAGCAAACGGTCTGGTATCTTTAAACAGTTCACCTATTGTCTTGAGAACCTTAAAGCCGTCTTTAAATGTATTCAGCTTTGATTCACTCCCTGCAGGCCTGTCCTTATACTGAATGGGTTTCTCTGCGATCCTCATGTTATAATTTAATGCAAATATAGTCATTTCGGTCTCAAGCTCAAACCCCTTGGATATAACAGGATAGGATTTAACAAACATTTTGTTAAATGCCCTGGCGCCTGTCATGATGTCATTAAGTCTTGATTTAAACAAGAGGTTGATGAGCTTTCTTACCAGAACATTGCCAAAATTATGGAAAGCCCTTTTATTCTCCGAAAAATATGTGGAGGACAGCCTGTCTCCTACCGCCATATCTGCCCTTCCCTCAAGTATTTCTTTTTCCAGTACCGGTCCGAATGAGGCATCATAGGTGTCATCTCCATCCACCATAATATAGCAGTCAGCATCAATATCCCTGAACATGGAACGTACTACATTCCCTTTGCCCTGGCGGTATTCATATCTGACTGTCGCGCCCGCCTCTCTTGCAATTATATCTGTACCATCTGTGGAGTTATTGTCATAGACGTATATCTGCGCATGGGGCATCTCCCTTTTAAAATCCTCCACCACCTTTTTAATTGTTTTAGCCTCATTGTAACAAGGTATTAAAACTGCTGTACTCATCTATTTTCCTCTGCTATTTTCTATGTGTATATAACCGTTACTGGCCACGGAGTAAACTTTCGTGCTTTTTGCGTGAACATCTGATTTCAGATATAATTTTACCCAGAGAACATACAGACAGAATCTTAATCATTTCCATCACCGGAAGTGCACCTGTTGAATAATGGTACAAATGCCCTGTTCCCTGAATTTTTGTCAAAAACTCTGTAAACCATGAAACAGCCGCTATCAATACAAGGCAGCTGCCTGCCAGGCCAGTAATGACCAGCCAGATATTCCACCAGTAAAATTCTTTTCTTCTCATCCTGTATATCATATAAACAGTGAGGACTATATAAGAAAGCACAGCAGCTGCCGTCAGCAGATTCCCTGATATTTTATACAGCCCTACTATTTTGTTTGAAAAGCTGACAATCCTCTTTGCATATCCCAGTTCCGGGTCATTAAGAGCTGCTGCAGATTCCACATTTACAATATAGCTGTCTGTCTCCGTCAGACCGCTCACTAATGGAATCGTGTCCAAAAGACTGCCGTCTGTATAGATGTTCAGGAACAGTCCGTTTCTGTACTCTCCCCTTACATCAGTCTGAAATCTGGATACTCCTGAATTATCATATTCGGGATATACTTCCAGAATATCTGCACTCTCCTGCAGACTGGGCGTATTTACAGTATTTCCATTTTCATCCGTCAAAGTTATAGTCTTGCTTTTTCCATCTTCTTTAAGGATAATCCATCCTTTTATGTTTATGTATACATCATTGTATACAATGTTCGCTCCTGTCATTGCCTCAATATATCGTCTCTGATACCAGTTTCCCGATCCTGTGTAAGCCCCTGTGGCCGACTTTTCATAGCCTGACAGCATTCTGAAATCTTCAGCCATAAAGGAAAGCAGTTCCGGCATATCCTCAGAGAACACAAATCCATCTGAGAGGTTAGACAGATAGACTGCATCCTTTTTTTCCAGCCTTCCATCTTTAAAAGCAAGACTGATTTCCTCATGTACATTTCTGAAATACTCATTTGCCGTGACTGCGTCCCTGTAATATCCGGCCTGTGCAGCGGCATCTCTTAAGGTCCATACGATCAGATCGCCGTTTATCTCCCCGCCTGAAGCCCAGCCGCTTGAGAACATCTGCTCTATCTGAGGTTTCATTTCATTCAGGGAAGGACTCACCTGGAGCGCCCTGTTCACAGCATCCTGAGATATCCATACTGTATCTGCCGCATCATCAGCCTTTATCCTCAGCAGATCTGATATAAAATCAGCAAAATAAGTACCTGACCTGTCATTTACTGCAAATATGCCATACTCCTTATAATTGACAGCTGAGATCACAAGATTACTTGCAAAGAGAGCAATTACAGGCAGAATGGCAACAGAAGCCCTGAGCACTCTCTTCCCCCATGCCTCACATTTCTTCAGTGCATAGATTAGTGTAATTACTGACGCTCCGGCAATAAAGGGAAGCAGCCATACGGAGTCATCCCTCAGATGCCAGAAAAATACAGTACCCGCAGCTGCGAGTATAGACCAGGGCAGAAATTTTCTTAATTTTTCATCTTTTCTAAAAAACATTCCCGTCAGTCCGGAGACTGTCAGCAGGACAGCTGCGGGAATGAGCGCAAGATTATACGCCCGCTGTCCTGTTCCCCCTGACAGCATGGAGGGTGAATACAGCAGAAATAAATAGACAGCAGCCTGTACATATCTGTTAGTTATAAAATTTCTGACTGCAAGTACAAAACTGGCTGCCGCTGCTGTATACAAAAGTCCCATCCCCAGCAGATACGGAATAAAAAACTTGTTGCAGAAAGCAATGAACGCCGGGAACATGATTCCCTTTACCAAAGTCAGATTTCCGTAATCCCCCAGCCAGTTTCCTCCTGCCATGGATTCCCCGTGCTGAAGCAGAAGCAGGTCATCATAAAGTGTATCGCCCAACCCGTCTATCGGCATCCGCGAAAATAAAAAAATACGGAATAATGTTGCCAATATCAAAATTGCGGCCAGTAATCTGCCCTGTCTCTTTTCATTAAACCAAACCCTTATCTTAACCATAAACCTCCTCTGATATATGCCTTCTGCGTGAATATTAACATCACTGCTGCTCTTTAATACACTCCGCTATCTTTTCTTCAATCCTCTTTTTTACCGCGGCCGCTATTTCCACAGATTTCATATTCTTATAATCTTCATAGTACATGGGTGGCAGATAGTGTATCTGCACCACTGTCTCCTCCGTACTATTTGTATCAAAGGGCTTATAAGCATCTAAAAGAGCCACTGGCACTATGGGGCATTTAGCTCTCATGGCAGCCTTAAAGCTTCCTCCTTTAAAATCAAGAAGCTCATTTCCTTTTTTAGATCTTGTTCCCTCCGCAAAAATAATATAATTTCTTCCACTCTGCACTTCCTCAGCTACCTGCAGGATCGTCCTCATTGCTTCTTTTACATCATCCCTGTCTATGGGGATAGCCCTCATAACTTTGAATACCTGCTTCAGGAACGGAACATTCTGCACTTCTTTTTTCATGACTACAGAAAACGGCCTGTCACAGCTTTCCAGAAATGCCAGCGTATCATAGAGGCCCTGATGATTGGGATATATAATAAACCCATCCTTCGGCGGCAGATTCTCCTGTCCGTCGGCCTGTATGATCACATTTCCGCCCTTATTAGCATTTATGGTCACTTTCTTCAGAAAATCAAACCTCTCCTTCTCCGAATGTCTGTCCGACTTTCTGCCATACAGGCAGAGCTGAACAAACCAGAAAGGCACATATAAGATATTATGCAGGACCATCAAAAGAATCCTCTTCATTTATATCAGCTCTCTTTCTGATACTGCTTAACCGCAGTCTCATACAGGTTATTTCCTGCAGAATCAGCAACTACGATAACAGGAAAATCCTCTACCTCCAGCTCACGTATAGCCTCTGTCCCCAGATCTTCATAAGCTATCACCCTGGCGCTTTTGATCCTCTGAGACAGAAGGGCTCCTGCCCCTCCTACTGCTGCAAAATAAACTGCTCCGTTCCTTACAACAGCATCCAGTACCTCTTTTGTCCTCTTTCCTTTTCCTATCATACCGATCAGTCCCATATCCAGAAGCTTCGGGGCATACTTATCCATTCTGCTGGCAGTGGTAGGCCCGGCAGAACCTATCGGACGTTCCTCCCTGGCCGGTGAAGGTCCCATATAATAAATGATATTTCCGTCAACCTCAAGCGGAAGCTTCTCCCCTCTGTCCAGCGCTTCCTGCATCCTTTTATGCGCTGCATCCCGGGCTGTATAGATCTTCCCGGTAATATATACGTAATCTCCTGCCCTCAGACTCTTTGCCTCTTCCCTGCTCAAGGGTGCACTGATATGTTTGTCCATTACGGTCTCCTCCTTATATCGTCCTTGTACGGTGCCTGTTTACATGACAGCAGATATTGACTGCCACGGGAAGCCCCGCAATATGTGTTGGATATGTATTGATATTTACAGCCAGTGCTGTAACTCTTCCTCCAAGGCCCCCCGGTCCTATACCAAGTCCGTTTATTTTTTCAAGGAGCTCTTCTTCCATTTCTTTTACATAGGGAACAGAAGAATGTGAACCTGCATCCCTGGTGAGAGCTTTCTTTGCCAGAATGGCACACTTTTCAAATGTTCCTCCGATGCCAACGCCTACCACCATAGGCGGACATGCATTTGGCCCCGCATCCCTCACAGCTGTCAAAACTGCATTCTTAACTCCTTCAATGCCCTCTGCCGGCTTCAGCATAAATACGCGGCTCATATTCTCACTGCCAAATCCCTTCGGCGCCACGGTGATCTTCACCTTATCTCCCGGAACCATCTCATAATGAATAACAGCAGGCGTGTTATCCTTTGTATTCTCCCGGATGAGAGGATCTTTGACTACTGATTTTCTCAGGAAACCTTCCGTATATCCCTGTCTGACCCCTTCATTCACAGCATCCTCAAGACATCCTCCTTCCAGATGAACATCCTGTCCGATCTCCATAAAGATTACGGCCATCCCTGTATCCTGACAGATCGGTATCATATCATCTCCCGCTATCTTAAGATTCTCCTGAAGCTGGGTAAGTATCTGTCTTCCAAGAGGCGATTCCTCTTTATCCACTGCTTCTTTCATGACTGTATCCATATCCGGAGACAGGAAATGATTGGCCTCTATACACATTTCTTTGATGTTTTCTGTAATCTTATCCACAGAAATTGTTCTTATCATGGCATAACCCTCCGTTTATCTGGTATCAGCTACCTTGTTACCTTATATCATAAGATATTCTAACATGGAAAGCAAGAGCCGTCTTCACTAAATACAACAAATACCCAGTCATTTTGTCCTGATGCCTTCCGCGGTGGACGCACAGTTATTTCTTTCATCCCTGTCAGATCCCCCATATAGCTGAATGTGCCGGAGACAGGCTCAAACCAGTACCCTGACAGCTTTTTCTTATCTCTATAATCCTTCAGATCTAATATGAACATATCTCCCATATAATCATAACAATAAATATAATTCTTTCCAGCAAAGACACTGATCCTGTGATACCTCTCCTTTTGCCCGCACAGAAGCAGCTCCTCCCGGGGAGTGCCATGTACAAAGTCGACTCTCTCCATAAGACTTCTCAGATGTCTCATCTGACAGCTGCCCTCCTGGTGGAGAGCATCCATCCAGTGTTCTCTGACTCCAAAGGCTCCTGGCTTTGAAATATCTGAATGAAACTGCATAATGGCATTGTGCCCGTATGTATATCCGCACGCCCCTTGAAATACAGACCAGTAACCATAGCGCCTCACGTCACAGTCCTCCCAGTACGGCTCCCTGGGATCATGGAGCCCGTGGGGAATCCCTTCATATGATGGCTCTGCATCGACTACCGGCTTTACATCCGCCCGGCTGTGCACCTGATCCACATATCTCCAGTTATCTTCCCCATAAGTATTGTCGCCCTGGCCCTTGTCATCCCAGCGTCCCAGCGTCACCTGGTCGTATCTCCTGTGTCCTGACTGGAACATGTGAAAATCCATCCACGGCTCTTCTGCAAACCACTGGTCTGATGATGTACGGCCAAATGGATGGAAACTCATGAGCCTCGACGGATTGTATTCCTTTAAAGTCCTTCCCAGGGCACAGAAACGCGGGTAAGCGGCATCTCCCCTCACATCCCCTCCGATCACCCAGATGAGATTCTTTTTTTCCTGATATCTGGCGCCCAGGAATCTTCCGTATCGCACCATTTTTTCCTCATCCATGATCTCACTCTTAGCGATGCTTCCCCAGACCGGAAGAACTGCTATATAAAGCCCCATATCCTCTGCCATGTCTATGACCCTGTCACAGAGCTCCCAATACTCTGGGTTTCTTATATCCTTATCCCAGCCCTCATCTCCTTCTTTTCTGTCTTCCTTATAACTGTGAAAGAAATCTATCTGTATTACATTAAAGCCCTTTTCCTTCCTGTTCCTCAGATAAAGGGCACATTCCTCCAAAGAACACGTCTGTGTCAAAAGCCATGCAGTATCCCCCATCCAAAAGAAAGGTACTTCTCCATTCTGCAGATATTTTTTATTTCCACTCACTGATAATTCACCATGATCCCAATAATTCATCTCGTTTGCCTCACTTTTCTATTTGTTTTTAATTATTATGGTTTTTAGTTATTATAATAGAATAAAAGTTATACCACAATCCATTCTGTTATGATATGTATGTATTAATCTCCGCATTTTGTACTCACTGTGAATGGCAACCTGTGATATACTATAAACATGTGTAATTTTACAGCGATGGGATTTAAATCATGAATGAGGAAAAATTATGAGAATTGAACTGACAGAACTTTCTTTGAATGAATATAATCGTCTGGCCGGAAATGAGATGACCCCTGAGGAGGCCGCCAGATACCTGACAGAGGATATTACTATACGCACCTTCTATGAGCTTCTCTGCGGACTCTATAAAGGAGAAGGACTGACTGAACGGCTGGCTGAGGGCTATCACAGCGCCTGCCCTGATATTCCGGCTGATTCAGTCCGGCGCAGGATCAGGAACTGGGCTTCAGGGAAAAACCTGCCTTCCGGAAGAGATGATATTTTTTTAATTTCTTTTATCCTTGGGCTGAATGAGGAGCAGGCCTCCCTGCTCCTCGGCTCCGTGTCAGACTATGGCATCCACTACAGAGATGGAAAAGAACTCAGCCTTGCTTACTGCCTCCGGACCGGACAGTCTTACGAAAAAGCCCAGAAGCTAATGCAGTCACTCCCCCCGGTCCCTGTGTCTGACCCCGTATCTGATAATTACCTGCAAAATGCCGTGCGCACAGAGGTGATCAAAAATGATTTTTCAGATGTTTATACAGATGAGGAATTTATGCGGCTTTATACCCTCCATCTTCAGGATTTTGGGGCCTTCCATCTGAAAGCCTATGATTACTTTAATAAATACTTCCGCCTCCTCACTCTCCCTGACCACGGCCTGAACATGGAAGAAGACCTGTTGGACGGCAGATATTCCATTGAAAAAATTTCTTCTCTCTATTTTGATATGAATCTTCCATCCACCCGCAGCAGGAAGGGGTATACGCTTGTCCAGAAGCTGATCAGGAAGTACTGGCCAAATGCCACCTCCCTAAAAAACATCCAGGCACGGCGGGAACCCGTGACCAGAAAGCTCCTGCTGCTCCTCTACGTTATCACAGAGAATGTGACAGATGAAGAGTATGATGAACTTGATGAAGAGTACCTGACGCCGAAAGAACGCTTTGAAGAACACTGGTGGCGCCTTAACCTGATCATGGATGACTGCGGCATGAATCCTCTTGACCCCAGAAATGCTTTTGACTGGCTGATTCTGTATGCAGTCAGCTCTGCTGAAGATTCCATGAGCTCCCGAATGGAATCTGTCATGGCTGCTTTATTCTGATCCTGTAAGATGAGCCCCATAGACAGCGCTCATCTTCATATAGATCTCCTCCATCTGCTGCATACATGCTTCCATTTTCTGGTCTGCCCCCTCACTTGTTTTCTCCCACTGTACATCCGAAGGCTGAAAACACCTGAGGGCCGCCAGAACATTTTTATCTAAATACTCCATCTCCTCATCAGAGATCCCTGCAAACAGGCTGTTGATTCCATAATACATGAATTTTGTATTTTCCTCAAAATATTCTCTGTCGAGTCTGCATATCTGTTTCAGTTCATCCGGGATTTCTCCCATGGATGGTATATAATCATCCAGATAATATGATATATTTGTCAGGAAATCCTGCCACCCGTCTTTTTCACTGGCAAGTGTCTGATAAGGCACCATAAAGTCTGCAGCGCTTATTCCTTTTTTCTCCAGGCAATCCTTGACTTCATCACTCATTTCATACGAAATTCCGGCCGCAGTTTCCAGCTGTTTCTGTGCCTCACTGCATGAGTCAGAAGCTTTTTTCCGTCCTTCCTCTGACGGAGAAGCTATATATTCTTCCACTGCTGTCAAAGCTGTATCAAAATGAGCAGACAGTTCATCCGATGCTCCTATGATGCTGCCAAAATCGTCCATCATCTTTTCGGAAGTCTCCTGATCCGCCTTCCCGCATCCTGACAAAACAGCTAAACATAAAATAAAAATGATCATCAGGCTTCTGCCCGCCTTTTTTAACATACCTTTCTCCTCCCTGATCCGTCTGCGGCTTTCTATAAGACAAATCCACATCTCTGCATCTGTGCCATACATTCTTTCAATTGTACTTCTGCCGCAGTCTGCTTTATCTCCATCTGTTTTCTGTCTTCTTCAGTCTTCTTGGAAATAAATACACTGCCAAATGAATTGCTGTGGGCTATCCATTCATATATCTCCTGTCCATAATCCCCTGGAAAATCTGCCTCAACTGCTGCTATTTTCCAGTAGATCACTTCTTTATACGCCTCCAGATATTCCTTATATGCCCCCACAGCTTCTCTTCTTCTGTCAGGAGTATATCTGCTGCCAGGCTCCATCATATCCAGCAGCTGCTCCATTGTCTGTTTCATAAATACGAAATGCTCTCCCGGTTCCCTGTAGAAACTGAGGATCCTGGCAGCATCAAACCCTGCGCCTGTTTCAGAGAAGATTTCTGCAGACCTTATATCATCACTGTCATCCTTGCTGTACATCCCGGCCTTTTCCACTGCCCTCTGCACATTTTTTTCAAAGTTCTGATATCTCTTCTCATCACCGCTTAACAGACCATCATCATCTGCCATTTCCAGTACCTTTTCTTCTTCGTAAAGCATTGTATCCAGCCTGCCACAAAGTATCTCCATCTGCCCTGCACAATTTTTTAATCTGGCTCTCTCCTCCACGGTCACAGGATAGGAAAGCTTCATAAACAGGGCAAATCCTGCTGCCCCAAATCCTATAACCATGCCCAGTATTACAATATATCTGCCTGTCCGTGCCTTTCTCCTTCTTTTCAGATACTTCTTTAAATTTTCCTGTGCCCTCTCAGATAAAAAATCCAGATATACCTCATGAGCAATATGAAAGCTTCCGTCTCTGTCCCCAGACAGAAGCGCCAGCCTGTCATTAAGTCCCAAAATAATGCAGTCTGCCCATTCCGCCTGGCTGTTTATACCCTCCATTACCTGGCCTGCCTTTCCCATATACTCAGGAAAAGCCAGCGCAAAATCCTTTTCTTTGATAAGCTTCATACTTTTTTCAGCTATCTTATAAAACTCATCAGAATTTATAAACAGGCGGCTCTTTCTTTTCATTTCCAACGCTGCCATAGGAAGTACATGCCACAGCAGATAATTCATGCGCCATCCGTCAGCTTCCCATTCTCTGACAAGACATTCCAGATATTTTCTGATCAGCTTCTCTTTATCATCCTGAATATCACAAACCACGCCATTTTCACCTTTTTTGCATATCTCCAGATACATATCCAGCATCATGGGATTTCTCAGCAGCTCCTGCATTCCCGTATCTGACGGTATAAAAAGGCCGGAATCGTTCAGAATCTCCTTCATCTGGCAGATACTTAAGGGCCTGATTGAATAACAGCTGCAGCCTGATAAGTTTCTACCTGATATGAGGATTCTGACACCTCTTTTTTGTCTGAATAAGCTTATCTCTCTGATCAGCTCCCTCTTTCCTTCCCTCACCTCATCTAATCCGTCCAGTATAAGAAATATCTGGTCTTTCTTCTCAAGGACTTCCATGAGCCCCTCACATGCTTCTTTGGCTCCGTTTACTTTTCCGTCAGGCTTTAAATACTCCAGAAGAGAGTCCTTTATAAAGGAGGAGGCTCTGCCCCGTGCCTCCTGATACCTGTACAGCGGAAGAAACCACACCACCGGCCTGTCCCTGTTATATTCCCGGGTGGAGGCTTCCCAGAAATCCAGGAGCATGGTAGATTTTCCAGAACCTCCTTCTCCCTCAAGAAGCGCAGCAGAATTTTCAGATAATACCCTTTCCCAGAACTGGCCTGCTGTAAGCTTTTCCCGGCTGCTGCTTTCTATCCTGTAATCCAGCGGAAACCTCTTTTTCTCTTTTCTGGCTGCCAGCTGCAGACATTTTCTTCTGCTGATATCCCAGAGGGCCTCATGCGTCACACCCCTGCCCTCTATCCTGAGCATAAGTTCATCCAGATCCGCTCTCAGTTCTCCTGTTGACTGATATCTTCTGGCAGTTGACAGCTTCAGGCCTTTTGTTATGATCCCATATACCTTTGATCTGACTGAAGGCATCTCCCCATCCAGAAGAGCAGAGTCTCCAATCTCCTTTTTCAGAGATTTTACATCCTGCATCTGTTCCTGTCCAAGTATAGTCCCTGTGAGAATTCTATAAAAGACTGCACACACAGAATACATATCTGAATGGCGTCCCACAGACCTTAAATTTTTAAGCATCACCTCAGGCGCTGAATAACCCCTTTTCCTGCTGAAGCACTCAGGCGGATGTTCCAGGATCTCTTCTGATTTCCAGATACTGTTATAGTCGATCAGCAGAGCCTTTCTCTCTTCTCCTGACGGCAGCAGAAGACAATTATCCGGGCTGATGTCCAGATAAAGATAACCATGGCTGTGAAATACCTCAAGGCATTCAAGAACGTTCTTCAGAACAGATACTGCCTGAAGCAGAGACCTGATATTCCCTGCATCCAGCTCCTCCTCCAACGTAGAACCTCCCTGCCAGGGCAGAACAGAATAGATGGTTCCCCCTGCCCTGTATGAATTCAGATTTCCGCTGATAAGGCCCGGATCCTTTAAAAGCAGTTCCAGCTGGATCTGGGTTCCTCTCATGAAGCTGCGCTCATGAATAGAGAAAAACTCCCCGGCCTGTTTTTCCACAACTATACATTTTCCATCTCTGCCCCGGCATATTTCTCCCGTCCTGGTGAGAGGGAAAAGTTCCTTCAAAAGTACCTGATGCCAGCTGTTCTCCATTAATGAATCCCTGTATCTGGCCAGATACACAGCTGAACTTGCCCCATACCCTTCCAACCCCAGGATCTCATAGCAGATACCTCCCAGCACCACTTCTGTTCCCTGTTCTAAAAAACTTCTGACATCTCTCATATTTACTATCCCATCATGCCGCCTGCCTCATTAAGCCACTTAAAAAATTCAGGCGAAAGCTCCTGGTAATACCGCAATAACTCTGTAGATATCATACCATAAAAGATTTCTTTGAACAATAATATTGAATTCTTCTCTTCATCCGTCACGCTCTCTTTAAATGCACATTCCCTGATTTTCCCCAAGGCATTTAAAATTTCCTTCTCTCTTCCCTCAAAAGTAAGGGATGGGATACTGCATCCTGTCTCCCTTTGCCCACTTTCTGAAAAATCTCTGTAATCCCTCTGCCAGAATCCTGAAACCTTTCCTGTCTCAGAATCTATTTCAAGCCAGGCATACGGCAGCACCTGCACCGGACTCTGCATGTTTTTATTTTCTTTACAGCTGTAAAGAAAAGCTCTGTCAGCCATTTTTCCCATCTTCCTGTAAGGAATCAGAAGGGACATGGAGATTTCCTTTCCCAGCACCTGGATCTGCCATGACCTGGGTTTTGCCTGGAAAGAGCTTTCTAAATCCGCAAGCTCACCGCCCTCCTGGCCTGCCGCTCTTTTGATCCACGAGAAAAATTCAGGTGACAGCCCCTCATAATATGTCATAAGTTCTGCCGGTACGATTATTTTCATTAAATCGATATAATTTCTTAAAAGGTCAGCCTTCTGTCCGTCCAGCTTCTCCATGAATACATACTTTTTGATCTCTTGGTATATTCTGGCATATTTTTTACAGTACTCAGAATATTCACCTGCTGTCAAAGACTGGCTGATCTGATAGTTTACTCTTGCCTCCGGATCATAACCGCCCTCCATAAAATCTCTGTCCGCACACTTCTGGTAGGCCAGGAGTTTTTCTTTTTCCATAGAGCGCACGATCCAGGCGAAGGGTCTGTAACCGCATGTTCGTCCCGGTGTAAACGGATATATAAAAGCCCTCTCTGTCAGCCTTCCATCTTCCATACAGGGTACAAAAAATGACATGGCAGTTCCGGGAGGAACTATTGAAAATCCCCGTCCGCTCCTGAGGCCTTCTGCAATTTCTGCAATACTCTTCATATTTTCTTCCTCCTAAACTATTCTGATCGGCGACGTGGTATATACAATAGAGCTTCCCTGGGCATTCATATATGCATCATCCAGTATATCTGTTGTGACAAGCCGGCAGCTGTCTGTCTCCATTCCCCGTCCGCTGTCACATATATAGAATCCCTGTATCTCACCTGTCTGTGCATCCCTGGCAACTCCTGTGACTGTTACCCAGTGATTTACAAGAGCCGAACCATTCTCATCAACGCTCATAGCCTGGGGGCTGTCCCACAGATATCCCGCATTCACCTGCATGATCACGCCATTGCCGCTCTCCACAAGATCTGCGATCCCCTCATAGGAGGTGATTCCCGACATATCACTCCATGTGAGCTGGTACTGTGCGTCTATCCCCGCACACTTGAGTATATCCACCAGGTTATCAGGATACGTGCCTCCCGAATTTTCAGGGTCTCCGTCTATGTATTCGCACATATTATTTTTCAGGGCAAAAAGTGTTATATCATCCTCACCCAGATCAATCCCAGCCAGCTGCAAAAGGTTGGACACGCTTACCAGCCCGCAGTTGCCATAGGCATTAAAAGGATTGTCTCCCTGCATGTAGTCCAGACGTACTGATACCTCCTGGGGATTGCCTGTCACAAACAGATCATCTGATAATACTGCAGGCTCCAGATTAGGGATCCCATCCGTAAATGGATATCCCGGTATAGATAACTCATTCCATTCCTCATTTTCCAGAGTCCTTTCTGTATACTCCAGATTCTGAGGGGCATATAAGTCACGGGTTACATATAACTCCTGGGGAATATACATTTCCTGAGGACCATATATATCCTGCGGCATGTATATCTGAGGGACAGTATACAGATCATTTGGGGTATATCCTTCAAAATCAAAACTCATGCTTCCACCTTCTTCTTACTTTTTATCTTTCCATATCTGGAATACCACCTGTAATACAGTTCATGTGCTTTTTTATCCCCTGCTGCTCTCTTCATCAATATCATGCCAAGTACCTGTGCACGTGTATTTTCCATAATACCTCCCCCTCTCTGATCCAGAAGCAGGGCAGCCTGCTTATTCCACCTGGAGGGATCAAAGATGCCGGCAGCAAAGTATCTGTCTCCCTCCATGAAATCATAGATCTGTCTGCAAAGACATGTGAAATCCTGCCAGATCCCCGGCTGCTTTCCCCCGATACAATCCCTGAGACATTCTGCTGTCTTGTCTGCCCATGGAAAATCCAGCTTTTCAACTGATGTAAGAGCTTCCAGGCACTGTTCTTTTTCAGGGAGCGGATTCCCCGTTCTTTTGGCAAGCAGTATTTCCAGGACTGTTTCTGTCTCTTTTCTTTCAGGGTATCTTTTTTTCTGTCTTTGAATCCCTTTAGCTTTTTCTGCATCAAACGGCTGATTCCTCTCAGGGGGGAAATAATTCATTCTGCACAGGATGGGGCTTATCCAGTCTCCCTGATGCACTGCCGCCACTCCTGTCTCCAGACGCGCCAGTTCCATGATCTGGGCATCATTTAGGGCAATTGCCCTGCCCGCCTTTACTCTGTCTTTCTCCTGAGGAAGCCTGAATAAAACTTTTGTATTTGTATTTCTGATAACAGACTCATCCATGATCCCGGGAGACTGGTCAGCGATAATAAAACCTTCCCCGTATGTTCTCATCTCAGCTATGGCATTTGTAAGTATCTCCACAGACATCCCTCTCAGATTTGCTCCCTCCATGCTCTGCTCATCAGAAGAAGCCCTCAGAAGGTGATGGGCCTCTTCCAGCACTGTCACATGGCGCAGTCCCTGGTTCATCCCCTTCCTTCTGCTGCTTCTGTACTCCTGCAGTCTGATGATCAGGATTCCCATGATCAATGATTTTGTCTCAGAAGAGCCCAGCCTGCTGATGTCTATAATCACATTGGAATCAAACAGAAGCTCATCAGGTATCTGAGGGCCGCAGAATATTTTTTTGTAAATATACTGGCCCATTGATTTTACCCTTGTGACAAGCGCCCCTACATAATTTCCTTTTACTTCCTGTGAGTACTCTGTCTGGTTTAAAACCTGGGGAAGTATATCCGTCACATCAGAAAATGTGGGGAATCTGGGAGGATCAAAGAGACATTCCCCCCTCTCCAGATCCCACCCGCACATCTCATAAGCCCTGGCCACACTTTCCTTCAGGACAGCAGGCATAGCTGCGTACATGGGCCAGCTGGCATTAAAGACTTCTATCAGCCTTTCCAGATGCTCCAGCACATGCACCCCTTCCGGGAAGGCAAAAGGATTGACAGCCAGAACTGGACCCATCCATTCGTTTGTTCCATATACATTTACATCATCCCTGCCACCGAACACAGATGAATATTCTCCTTTTGCCGGCTCTATCACCATCATATGGATCCCGTTTTTCATAAGTCCGTCCAGAAGCACATAACAGAAGTTAGACTTTCCTGAGCCTGTGGAACCGGAAATAAACATATGCTTTGTCAATTCATCTATATCTAAGGAGATATCCTTATCCTCAGTAATCCCCATGTGATGCAGATATCCTACTGAAATCCCTATCTGTCCCGATTCACTGCTCCTCATCACATCTCTGGAAAATTCTGCGTGAGTGTCTACCAGCAGCCCTCTGACAGACTTCCTGGGCCATGAAAAATGGATGGGCATCTCCTGCGCCAATGCCATAACTGCCGGTGTGACAGAAGGATGACAGACATCACTTCCCTGTCCGGAAAATACAGGATGCTGCATATGTGAAATATACCTGCATATTTTATCAGCCTCCTCCCTCTCCTCCCAGACATTTACATACGATACTCCTGCGCCCTTGCTGCCTCCCCTGAGAAGAGAGCTGTAAATCCCCGCCCCCATCCGCACAGATGCTGAATCTGCTGCCAGGATATATGCAGCACAGTCAAACGCCCCGTTCCACTCACATTCCTTAACTCTCTCCAGCCTGTCGTCAATAGCCTGGAGAATATTTGTTACCGTCTTATTCTCATATGTATACTGTTTTGTCCTGCCTGTGCTTTTGCCTGTATTTTCTGAACTGCTGGTATTTCTTCCCTTCTGCCTGCTGTCCGCTCTTGATTCATTTGTTCCTTCATTCACACCTGTATCGGTATGCTCCGTGTTTCCTGAACTCACTGTCTCAGGCTTTATTCCTGTCATCCTGAGCATATTGTTGCCAAGAAGGGCTCCGCCCGTAACACTCCCCAGCACTGCTGAGGCTCCGCCTGTCATACCGGCCAGAAGCGACATACCTCCCATAGTGGCCAGCTGGACTCCTATTTCTTTTTTTCTTGTATCCCTGTCACTCTCCTTTGAAGATGATAACGTCCTGGATGTGCCTGTTGTCCTGCTCTCCCCCCTGGAGGAACCAACTGTCATGGTAACTGAATCTGTGATCGTCTCCCCTGCTGTTTTTGTAAAACCTTCCGTCTCTGTCTCTGATACAGATACAGCAGCTTTCTGGAACGGGCTCATCTGAAAATACAGATTTTCATATCCCGCCCTGATCCGCCTCAGCGTCTCCTGGGCGACTGATGATGCCAGAACTATAAGTGAAAATGGCGTGCCTCTCATGGCATCCACCATTTTTTCAAGTCCCTGAAGATATCCTTCCTTTCCCTGTCCTCTGACAGAGGCCATTGTAGACACACAGGCCACTGATTCATTTCCGGGAAACATCTTTTCAAAAAGCTGCCTGTTATCCCTCACTCTCATTGTTTTTATCCTGCAGCCTGGAAAATTTCCTTTTACGGAATTCTGCATTGTATCAAATACATGCCCCAGCTCCTCCATATCACCGCAGGATGTCCCCATATATACATCAGTCTGCGAACCATCGTGATAAAGGATATAGACTGCCGTGGCATCGAACTTAGAGACAGCCCCGAACACGCCTGACATCTTTCCAAGTATATCCTCCTTACTGTCATAAGAAAGGCTTGATATATGGAACAGCCTTACATTATCAGCGACCGGGATCTGCTCTGGTCCTTCCTCCATTGGGACGATCTCTCTCTTATCCAGGTCAGCTAAATAATTCATTCTTATGTAGTAATCAGCCACAGCCATAGAGGTGAACAGTCCCGGATCCTGTTCCCTGACAGCCGTATCTTCTGGCTCAGTTAATATCTGAACACTGTATTCCCCTCTTCCCTCTTCGTATTTCTCCTGCACCTCATCCTCCTGCAGCTTCAGCCAATCCAGTTTTACTCCGTTTTCATCTACCATATCAAGACCTCTTTTCTGTGTCATTTCATCTCACCTCACAGTCGCTGAGCCCGGGATTTTTCTGCAGGGCTTCCAGGGAATTGTAAATATCAACAGCGTCTGCATCCATCTCCCAGTCATCCATGTTCTGGACCACCTGATAAATACATTTTATTATCTGTGAGATAACAGGCGTATGTGATGCAGTGCGGGCATAGTACATGAGATTTTCAGAAAAATATGCAGAATCTGCCAGCAGCAGCCTCACAGATATTCCCAGCTGGTTTCTTAAAATTTCCCTCACCACTGTCCTTATGCCCTGCCCTCTCTCATTATCTTTTTCCGGAAGAAGCACTGCCATATTTTCCAGCTCTGATCTGTCCATTCTTCTGCACTTTTCTAAAATTTCCTCAGAGTACTCTTTTGCACTGTCATGGACTGTCACCAGCAGGATACAAGGCCCTTCTATGCTTTCTGCCAGTCCCTCATGAGAAAATACTCTGAGGCCGCAGTTTCTTATCTTAACTGTCTCAAGTTCTCTTTTAAGATGATCAAGCGTGACTGCCGCCTTCCTCATAGCTTCTCTGTAAAAGTCCAGGCTCCGGGCCAGTTCATGGGCAGCATACATAACTTTCCCAATCTCCGCCTCTGTCTCAATAGCCTCCCAGCGGGAATTGAACTTACATGTACATTCCGACAGTTCACCTTTTCTTTTCAGCCCCTCTGCCTGATTTGCCAGCTCTTCTTCAAATCTTTCATAGTCATACCTGCGCCCTGTAAACATGATTTCAAATTCATCATCATTCAGCTGCCTGGCTAACTCAGGCAGTATCCCCTTCCAATTTATATACCCTTCTCTTCTGGGCAGCAGCCACTTATCCATTCCCTGTTCACATACAAGGGAATACAGTCTGTTTTTTGTGCTTCGGACGGGCTTTTTGTCTATGCATACCCCCGTCCTCACCTGATTGATCCCCCAATATGGATATACATACAATTCTACAGCTTTCACCCGGACATCCCCCCTTTCTCTTTCCGTACAATCACGCCGCCTGGAATAGTCCAGACGGCGCTTGAAAAATTATTAAATTCACCGGACTCCCGGATAGTTACACCTTGTCTATTTCTTCCAGTATTCTCTGGTATCTGTTCAGGAACTGTTTCTTCTCTTCTACCTTAAATTCAATATCCTTCTTTTCATCAAGTGTTGCCTCTACCTGATTCTCAATCTGCCTGATATCCCCAAAAGCTGCTTCTCTCATGCCGGCCTTCAGCTTATTCAGTTCCTTGTTCAGCTGTCTCTCCATATTCTCAGTGATCTCCTTTTCCTTCTGAGCCCCTGTAAGCTGGCTCCTGTACTCTTTGATCACCTTATTGCAGACAGTATCCTTGATCCTTGCAATAGTCCAGCCCACACCGGCAAACATGGCAACAATGCCGCCTATGATAAATGCCCCCAGCCCCACAGGGGTGAACAGGGATGCTATCCCAAGTGCAAATCCCACAGCAAACTGGCATGTGAGGGTACGCGCCATTGCCTGTCCTCCCAGAACGCCTCCCACCAGTGCTGTCATCCAGTCCCCCGTGAATAATGCATATACTACAGCCGCTGTCTTGGATGTACCTGAGGATAATTTTGCCTCCTGTTTCTGGAAATTCAGTCCCACCTTGATCTGCGTGATGTTATTATCCAGATTCATTGCCTGCTTTTCTATCTTTTTCCCCACTTCCTTTAATTTCTCATTGAGCTTTGGCACAAATACAGTTTTTGACCAGTCAATAGAATAATTCTCTATCTTTCTGTTAATAAAGCTGCTGAATTCATCTGTTATTGCCTGTGCAGTCTGTTTAAGCTTAAATATATTTGTATCCACAGAGCATTCATACTCATTCTTCCACACCTCCAGCTGCCCTGATGCAGACTTTGCAAAGGATGACATGACAGGACGCATTTCCACCACAAGATTATCCAGTTCCAGATTGAAATTT
The DNA here is from genome assembly GCF_024622195.1 of Murimonas intestini. NCBI lineage: Bacteria > Bacillati > Bacillota > Clostridia > Lachnospirales > Lachnospiraceae > Murimonas > Murimonas intestini. The sequence continues at coordinate 85,827 of NZ_JANKBI010000021.1, read as the reverse complement.
TTAGTCAGCAGCTCCGCCTGGGATTTGGCATTTGCCATCTTTTGTCTGACTGCTCTGATCCTGTCCTCGAATTCCTCCAGAGGCATATCTACAGTGTTCAGCGATTCCTTAATTGTCTGTATGGCTTCTTTGTTTACCGCTCTCATGGCCTTCTTGACAGCCTGGGTCTTTTCCAGCCCTTTCAGCTCCGCCAGGTATACTTCCAGATACCTTTCCAGATCCCTGAAGCCTGAATTTCTTAATTCCTCCATGTCATTATTCTGTTTTGCCCTGAGGGCCTGCAGGTTGCTCACCATGTGGAGGCTGTTATGTCCCAGCTGCTTTACATACTCCTTTTCAAAAAGCCTGCTGTGAGGTTCCAGGTTTCTTGTCATAACCTGTTTAAATTCCCGTATTTCCTCCTCATCCCCGTCCGCGTTTCCCATGAGCATATCATAATAAGTGACTACAAAAACAGGCATCTCAAATCCCCTGTTATTTAAGTCCTCCAGTGTCTCTTTATCTATCTTGGTATAACAGTGAAGAGCGCTCATGCAATAAATGATTGCATCTGCTGAAGGAATATATTCCTTTGTCACCTGGTCATGGCTTGTAGGGTCATTGAGTCCCGGGGAATCAATCACTTCCACTCCATCCTTTAAAATATCAAGGGGCCATGTGACAACTATCTTTTCAAAGGGAGTATCTATGGTGTCCCCAACCTTTACATTCTGGCTCTCCTTATGGTTGATAAGGCAGTACTTCTTCAGATCCTTCAGCTCTATATTAAACGGAGAATCTCCTCCCTTCCACCTGCCCTTTCTGGGGTAAATGGTAATGCTCTTATTCTGGGAATACCGTATGATTGTAATAATAGCCGTGGCCGGCAGAGCTTTTGTGGGCAGGATATTTTCACCTAATAATGCATTTACCATGCTCGATTTTCCTGAGCTGAAAGCTCCCATAACCATGATCCTGAAGGTGTTGGATGAATTTTTCTTCTTCAGCTCTTCTATTTTTTTATGCAGATCCTCCCTGGTACCCAGATAATCTATGATGCCCTCCTGAGTGTCCAGCATTCCGTTTAATTTTCTTACTTCTTCTTTGTACTTCGTAAAATCCATTCTCTTACCCCCATGTCTATTCAGATACGTAATGTCCGAGAAGCTCTTCACACCTTTTTATGAGGCTGTTTAATTCCCTGCGCCTCTTCACCAGCTCTTTGCTTCCCGTTTCTTCATCATTGGCCAGAGCGATCTGGTTCTGTTTTATTTCCAGCAGCATGCTCTCATAGATATAATTGATCATTTCTTTTACAGCCTGGGCGTTCTGCTGGTAACACTCATTCACATGATTCTCTATTTCTTTGGTGAGAGCCTCCAGCTGTTCTTTTTCATTTATATTTTCTGTCAGCGCCCAGGCTCCCGTACCCAGCACTGCAGCCGCCCCGAGAAATTTGCCGCCCACTGATGCCATGATCCCTCCCACTGCCAGAGACACAGGTGCAAATAAAATGCTCCCGGCCACCCCGGCAGTGCTTACGGCAAAGGCTCCTATAGCCAGCTTCTTTCTTTTTCCAAATTTTTCACTTACCTCGTTATCCTCAACTTCCGGGTTAGTAAACTCTGCCTCCCCGTGTTCATCTGTCAGGCTCAATTTTATAGAAAACTTTTTTTCGGCCTCATCTATGATCCACTTTCTGTCATTCTCTATTGTCCTACAGAGATAACCATTTATCTCATCTGCATACAGCCTGTTGTGCCTGTCAAGCTCTGCCGGAAACCTTCTGTACCACCACTCTTTCTTAGAGGATGCCCTCTTCATGGATTCAGCCAGCTTTTCAGCCGCCTGCTCACCTGCCTTTTTTACCTGTTCCATAGCCTGCTTTGTCAGATCCAGCTGCCTCTCTTTTAATTCTGTCTGTATCCTGCTCCATTCCAGAAGTTCCTTCTCCTGCTCATCCTTCTGTTTTTCCTGCTCTTTTATATCTTCCTTTTCCTCTTCTGAGAGCTTTCTGCCCTGTTCTGCCAGACTTTCTTCAATCGTTTTCAGCAGATATATCCCCATCAGGAAAATTTTGACCTCCCTGTCCTCCTCATCTGTAGATGTTTTTTCCAGGAGGTCTTCTCTTAATTTATTTTTATCCTGACCATCCAGGATTATGATGTCCGGTGCGTTCCCTATCTGTGCCAGGTTATCTTTTATGTATTCCAGTACCTCTTCTCTTTCCTGTTCTTCTACAAGATCCATCTTTCCCACTGCCGCCGTGACAGGAATACCATGTGAAATACATATTTGAAGAGCCTTCAGGTCTTCTGCTGATACTGGCGCCACCCCCGTCACCAAATAGATCACACTGTCCACATCCCAGATAACAGAATAGAAATTATCCTTTTCCAGATAAACCTCATATGGCAGCTCCAGCCAGTCATTCTCTTCCCCCTGGATCAGAACAGGCTCCTTTTCCTCTGAAGGCAGCATAGATACGGGAGCTATGTCCTTTTTCATAAGCATGTTGATAAGTGTACTCTTTCCCGAATTGTCACCCCCTGTGACTGCGATCAGCTTCCTGCTGCCGTTTCTGATCTTTCCGGCCTTTTCTTCAAACTCCTTCCAGAGTCCGCTGCATCCGGCATCTTTTGCCAGTTTCTCCAGATCTTTAAAAAATTTTTCTTGTGCCATTTAATTTCTCCTTTCACAATCTTATCTGCTTCTTTTCCATTGCTCCAGATTCATTTTCAGTCTCCTTATTTCTTCTTTTATTTCCTCCTTTTCACTTTTTTCCTTCATCACCGCTGCTTTTTGGGATTCTATATTTCCCACTATCTGATCGTATACAGACTGATACCTCTTCTCTAACTGATCCTTATAAGCGGCCAGTCTGTTACTCTGCTCTGTAACAGCGCTGTTCACATTTTCAATAAGCAGCGCTTCTATTTTATCCGCAATCTCAGGAAGAGCTGCCGAGAAACTGTTCAGGACTTTTGTCCTGCTGCTTTCCACAAACAGTGAATCTCCTCCCACTATTCCAAGAAACAGGCCTCCCACAGCAAGCAGAGGACCTCCCACTATGAGCCCTACGCCTATTCCAATGCCTGCCGCCCATTTATCTCTTGAATTTGCATTTTTATTTTCCTGTTTCTGTACATCAGTTATGGCATTTCCAATGAGGCTGTTTATCACTGATACATCTGATCCGGCATGGCGGCCTTGTACCTCATTTTCTGCTTCTGCCCCTATGGTCCCATAATATTTTATGAGAATTTCATCCAGTTCTTTTTTCAGCTCCAGAGTCTTCTTACCGGCCAGGTCACAGTAGTACTCTGCCCTTCCTATCATTCCCTGACTGCTTTCCGTCACAGCTGCATTTAATCCTTTTTCGTTCTGTACATACTTTGTGATATCCAGCCTTTTCTTTCGTTTGGCCAACTCCTCTCTCACCTTTGCCACGGCCTGTACCTTCATGGCCTCCTTATCGTCAGACAGGCTTTTCTTAAACTGCTTTTTGACAGCTCTTATTTTCCATTCCCTCTCTTTATAGCTTTCATCCAGGGTACGCCTAAGGTTGGGTACAGACGCTTCACGCAGCCTGCTCTCTTTTTGGGTTATCTCCTCCATCTTCAGATCTACTGTCTTATTCATTTCCTGAAGCAGGTTATCCAGCAGCCCTGCAGTCCGTTCAGCCAGGATACGTTCCCGTTTTTTTCTCAGATTGTCCATGAGCTGTTCTTCTGCTTTCTGAAACTTACTTCTCCAGTATTCATCTTTACCTGCCCTTCCGGCTGAGCACGAAAGCAGGAAGGGATCTTTCAGATGAAATTTATTTTTTATCTTCTCACGTGCAAACTCAGTAATTTCTTCTCTCTCACCCTCCTGTACCCTGTCCATCATAGTGATCATCAGCACAGCATGCTTCATAAACCTGGCTGCGTTCTTATTCAGAAAATCCTCAAATGTCTGCGTATACACAGAATCCGCCGGAAAAAGTATAAGGACCGTATCAGCTATATCCTCCAGTATCTTCCTGGTACGCATTTCGTGTTCAGAACTGTCCTTTTTTCCCGGATTAACTCCCGGTGTGTCTATAATGACCATTTTTTCAGGAAGGCTGTTCCTGGGGAGGAATATTTCTATCTTTTCCATTTTCTTGACAGCATCCTCCACGGTAGTCATGTATGCCAGTATATCCTCAAGCTTCTCAGGAAACTGAAGATGCTCGTTATACTCTATCCAGGACCTTCCGTCTTTTGAAAGGGTCTTATACAGGCCGGGGCCTGTCTCTTTATATGCTTCCACCACAGTCTTCCCGCCATCTTCCCATATTTTTATAAAATAGCCCTTTCTGTCTGCCAATGCGGCACATATATAGAGATAGTCCTCTCTTCCATTAAACAGATATGCCGGCGCAGCAGTTGTCACCATAAATCCTGTTTTTAAAAGATTTCTGTGTATAAGCGTATTAATCAGAGTACTTTTGCCGGAACTGAATTCTCCTATAACTGCTATATTAAGTTTGGAATCCCGCTGTTTTTCCCATATACTGTTAAAATTATCCTGGAATATCCTGTTCTGTTCTTTACCAAAAACCTTCGCACTGACCAGTTCCCCGGTAGATTCAATAATTTTATTTAGTGAATACATTTTCCTCTCTCTTTTCTTTGTCGTCTGTTTATAAATGTCATTATATCGTATTACCGATTCTTTTACAACGTTTATACGTTATATTCAGATTTAATTTCCTTCTCCTCAGGTATAAAAAATGTGATAATTTTCCCGCCTTTCTTTCATCTCTTCCCTCGTAAATTCTAAAAAGCTCCTCCATCTCTTTCCTCCACATCCTCTGCTGCCTGTCATCTCCCAGATACAGCAGCCAGAACAGATCCTCACACTTGTACATATCGGCCTTTTCCTTCTCAAACTCTTTCATAAAATCCCTGCGTATATCTTCATAAGAAAGGTCATCTATTAATTTTTTTCTTTTTCGCAGCCTGAGGCTGCAGCAGGCAAAGGCCAGATTGTCTCCTGAGAGAGCCATATTCCAGAGCATTCTTTTCTTTTCTGTTTTTTTCCTGCGGCGCCTGTTCATTCCTTCCTCCTTTAATTTATCCTTTAGCTGCCTTTACAGCTGATAGCTTAATAATAAACCATGGATTTTTTATCCCGTCCAACTTGTTTCCGTATATAACGTATAAACGTCACTATTCAGACGGTTTAATACATCTACCTTTTGGGAATAATTGTCCATATAATAATTTCAAGTAAATGCACGATATAACGTTAAAGCGGTATAACCAAGGATAACTGCCGATATGGCAAGATTAGAAAAGAGAAAAAAATTATGGAAGATTTTAACCCGATTTCCAGGATAAATGAGCTTTGCCGGGAACGCAGATGGTCGTTGTACCAGCTGGCAAAGGCTTCAGAGATACCATACTCCACTTTAAACACTATGATAAACAAGGCCAATATGCCAACTATTGCAACACTGAAAAAGCTCTGTCTGGGCTTTGGCATTTCAATGGCTGAATTTTTTGAGCCTGACCAGAATTTTTCCGGCCTGACAGATGATCAGATAAAATGTCTGAGTCTCTGGAACAGAATGACAGTCCATGATAAGGAGCTGGTCATTGCCTACATGAAAGGCAGGCTGGGAGAAACGTAAATAATGAGAACAAAAGAAGAGCGGATCTTTACAGGAACTTATTTTATCCCCGTAAAGATCCGCTCTTCTCTCTTAATTTAGTCCAGATGGAATACTGTCTTCAAGTCAATTGTCACCGGGCTGTTGTCAGGATTTGTCTCCATGATATCAGCCATATAATCCCACCATTTCCTGTTGATAGCCGTATCTGCACCCTTTGCCCACAGCTCTTCATCTTCGATTTCAATATAGCCGAACAGCGTGAGTGTCTCCCTGTCCAGAAAAATCGTATAATTTTTTCCGCCATGTTCATGGATCATATCCTTCATCTCAGGCCACAGCAGGTTATGGCGTCTCTCATATTCTTCCTCCTGACCCGGGAAGAGTTTCATCTTGAATCCCTTTACCATCACTAAATCCTCCTTCTGCTCTCATATGTTAATATAAGTTATTTTACATCAACATACAATTTAAAGCAACTATGCATCACCTTCCTCTGCCTTATATAATACGATTTCGTCCGTTTCCCTGTTGGCTGCCAGTATATATGTGCTGCCCCCGTATTCATAACAGAGGACATTTGCCGCTCCCGCATCTGTATCCAGCACATCAGCCTTAAATTCACCCTGGACGCCTGACCGCCAGGAGAACATGAGAAGCTTCCTGCTGCCCTTCCTGTGCCCGATCAAAGCCGATGGCCGGCCGCATACCATACCTGCCCAGATGGCATGGGCAAATTCCGCTTTCTCACTGTACGTGTATACTTTTTTATAGGAGTTGGCGGCCTCCCTGTAAATACATACTGTGTCTCCATGGAACGGTTCAATTGTGACCATTTCATCACTGCCGTCTCCGTCCAGGTCAGCAAATGTCATATCACTTGCGGGAAGGTCTGTCAGCTGTCTGATCCTCCACTCTCCCTGGCCCTCTCCTGGCGGAAGAAACTGAAAGATGCCCTGCTCTGCGGCTATCACTGCGCATGTGGATCCGTTCACACTTCCCTGGTAGTAGCCGTGGTTTTTCAGAAGTCCTTCTTTTAATACCTTCATTTCTAACTGATTGTCCTCACTGCAGACTGTCAGGTCTTCAGGAAGTTCACACGCATACACCTTTCCCGGATAAGACCAGTCATCCTTGTAATCTCTCCCGGAACACAGAGTGGCTGCTATAAGATAATGCTTTTTACCGCTGCTGAGAATTCCGAATCTGTGTACATGAGGCAAAAATTTAATTACCGATGTCTTCCATCCTCCCTCCGGGGCGGGCCTACACAGAATGATCCTGGCCTTCTTTGAGTCATTTGGAGAGTAGAATTCCCTTGTAGCCAGGAACCATCCGTCTGTATCCGGCACCTGAACCATAGACATTGTGCCGCTTGGCCCCTTCCACACAGTTTCCTCATAATTCCCCTGCATATCCATCATGATACAGTCATCCGTCTTCTCTGCCGCCACCAGCATATGGTGTTTTCCTCTGTAAAAAAGCGGCGCTATGGAATAACATTTTTCCATCTCAAATACTGTCTTTTTCTCTACCTTCATAAGAGTCCCTCCTACAATACAGAGCGGTAGGGTACATTTGGCTCATCCGTGAAGCAGTCCTCAAATCCTCTTCTGTAGTGGTACTGCAGCTTTTCTCTGTCATCCGGGTAGGTGAATTTCCCCCCCACTTCCCAGATAAAAGGCCTGAATTTATAATTCAGGACATGCTTCTTATAGTTGTACAGCATCAGTATTTCACCAGGATCAGCTTTGAAATTAGTCCATACATCATAGTGGAAGGGTATCACAACATCTGTCTGAAGCGCTTCCGCCATCCTCAGTATATCTACTGATGTCATCTTATCCTGATTTCCCACAGGATTCTCCCCATAAGAGCCAAGGGCCACATCTATATGATGGTCCTTTCCATGTTTTGCATAGTAGACAGAATAGTGGGAATCGCCGCTGTGGTAGATATTTCCTCCCGGAGTCTTAAAAAGATAGTTTACGGCCTTTTCATCCATATCTGTAGGGCAGATACCAGCCAATGGCTTGTCCGCTGTCACCAGGCATGTCCTGTCAAAAGAATCCAGCACTACGATCTCCACATCCCCGATCTTTACAGTATCACCCGGCTTTACGATTATACAACGCTCCCTGGGTATTCCATATCCCAGCCACTTCTTTACACTTTCCAGCGGTCCTATAAATGGCACGTCAGGGCTGCAGTTTTTCATAACAGCCGATGCAAAAAACGGGTCAATATGATCATTATGGTAGTGGGTAGACAGCACTGCATCTACCTTTGTCACACCGAAGGGGTCGTATACAACAGGCGCTGCCCTTAAATTAGGCTGTGTCATTCTTCCCCCTGTCATATTGCGCATCTGATGGTATTCATCCATATATTTATTTTTCTGAGTTCTTTTACCGTTTCCAAACCACAGATCCACAGCTATATTAGTATTTTTCTCTGTCTTGATCCAGATCCCTGTACATCCCAGCCACCACATGGCAACCGTATTTGGTTTCACGATCTCCTGGTCGATCTCTTCATTCAGCCATGTTCCCCATTCAGGAAAGGCTCCCAGTATCCATTTTTCTCTTGTTATCTCATCTATTTTGCTCATAACATCCTCCTTACTCTCTGCAGTTTCTTCTGCTGTATATTTTTTTATTGTTAACCCTTGACTGCCCCTGCCATCATTCCTTCCTGGACCTTCTCATGGAAGAGCAGATATATGATGATAAGAGGAAGCACCGACAATATGATAGATGCAAATATGGGGCCCATCCTTGCTGAATAATCCCCCTTGAAATACATCAGGCTCCTTGATACAGGATATTTATTTGGTGATGAAAGCAAAATGACAGAAAATACAAGCTCACTGTATGCATACACAAAGCTTATGATGGACACAGTTGCAATAATAGGCTTTGACAGAGGAAGTATCATCCTGAACAACACTCCCAGCATGCCGCACCCGTCAATTGTCGCCGCCTCATCGATCTCGCTGCTCACTCCCTTTATATAACCTGTCATAAGAAAGATTGCCTGGGCCAGCTGGAATGTAGTGTATACAAGGATCAGCATCCAGTACGTGTCATAGCCTTTCATAGACGCGGCTATTTTAGATATCGGTATTATGGTTGTGTGGATAGGGACCATAACCCCCAGCAGGAACAGCATATATACAGGCTTTACAAAAAAGTACTTCTGCCTTGCCAGAATATAAGCTGCCAGCATACCTACAAGAACAACGCATACTGTAGTCAGGGCTGCAAGAAAAAGTGAATTTCCTATTGACCGTATCATATTTGCAGAGAACAGTGCGTCTGCGTAATTTTGCCATATCATTTTTGTAGGCAGTGCAAACATGTTCCCGAATATCTCCTCATTATCCTTTAAAGAAGACAGGAAGGTAACTAAAAGAGGATACAGGGTAACTATTGACCAGAACCACGCAAAAACATTTAGTACTATAGTTGAAATTTTTATTTTTTTCATCTTCTTCCCTCCTCCCTAGTCTTCTGATTTCATAGCTTTATTCAGCCCGATGCTGAGAGCCAGCCCCAGTATCAGGATAACCACCCCGATGGCATTTCCTTTTCCGAAATTCTTGGAAGAGAATGCTTCGTTGTATAAAAGTGTGGCAGGCACTTCTGAAGAATGGTTTGGCCCTCCCCCTGTCATGGAAAACATCAGGTCGAATGTCTTCAGGCATCCGGTGACACAGAGGACTGCAAATATCTTAAAGGATTCCTTCATCATGGGTATTGTAATATACCTGAGTGACTGGCCCTTATTTGCCCCGTCAATAATGGCTGATTCATAGATTTCAGAAGGAATGGCAATAAGGCCTGCCGCAAATATCAGCATGTTAAAACCGGCAAAAATCCACTCGTTTACTAAAACTACTGATATTACATTCACAGTCTGGGTGCCCAGCCAGTTAATGGCAAGCTGCTCAAGCCCCACTGATTTCAGCACAGTATTTAAAAGGCCCCAGTTTGGCTGAAGTATATAGACCCACATCAGACCGACTGCTGTTACAGGCAGCATGACAGGAATATAATAAGCCGTCTTGAAAAACCGCACTCCCTTTATCTTGGATGTGACAATATACGCTAGAACAAACGCCAGCGGCATGAGCACCACAAATCCGCCTATCATGAAAAACAGACTGTTTCTCAGAGACAGCCAGAACGTACCTGACTTCATGACTGAGATATAATTATTAATGCCTACAAATGTCATGGGCGCCCCTGCTATTCCCTTCCATTTGTAAAATGACATTATAACTGCCTGGATAATAGGGTTCAGCAGAAATACACAAAATAATGTGAGGGCAGGCACCAGAAAAAGAATGGACCATACTAATCTACCTGTTTTCTTTCCCATTTATCACCCCTGCCTTTCTTCCTCTCCGTTAAGTTCTATTTCGAGTACTGTATCTATCTCGTTCTGCAGAGGAAATGTCCCCTGCGGCGGCTCCTGAAAATTAATAAATGTATAATCCGGAAATAATTCTGTCACCCATGGAGTTACTATCATAACTTCACTCATATCATGAAGGCTGGTGATCCTTTTAATCCTGGATGTCTCTATTTTTAGCGGAATAGGACCTATATTCTGCTCAAACAGATGAGCATAGATTTTATTCCCTTTCTGCGTATAATAACCCCACTCAGGTTTTTCCAGAGCAGCTTTTCCGCATCCTACAATTGAGTCCTCATTTTCTTCAAACCATTCCTTTATTTCCAGCAGCACTTTTTCAGACTGTGAAGGTATACGCCCTCTGGCATCCGGAGACACATTAACAAGAAAATTGCCCCCCTTGCTGACGCACTCCACAAGCTTTCTGATCAGACATTTAGCTGTTTTATAATTATTGGGGTTTGTCACATATCCCCAATTGTTATTCATGGTACAGCTGGCTTCCCACGGAAGAGGCATCCCCTCGTCATCCAGTATCCCCTGGGGCGGAATGATCTGCTCCGGCGCCACAAAATCCCCTGCATAAACTGTTGGGTTTGATGTTCCAATGCTGCCTTTGGCTGAAGCATTACATTCCAGACGGTTATTGATCACCATCTCCGGCTGAAGTTTCCTCATCATAGTGATCAGCTCTGTTGCTTTCCACTTTTCGCCTACCATATCCCCATATGAATTATCAAACCAGAATAAATCTATCTTCCCATAATTTGTGCAGAGCTCTCTCACCTGGTTATGCATATATTCCAGATATCTGTTAATATCGTATTTGTAGTCTTTAAATTCTTCATTGTCCCTCATCGGATGGTACAAATCACCATAATGATGATAATCCGGATGATGCCAGTCAAAAAGAGAATAATAGAGGCCTACTTTGAGTCCTTCTTTTCTGAATGCATCTACGTATTCTCTTACCAGGTCACGGCCGCACTTTGTATTTGTCGCCTTAAAATCAGTATACTGTGAATCAAATAAACAAAATCCCTCATGGTGTTTTACGGTAAGAACCGCATACTTCATTCCGGCTCCCTTAGCCAGCCTGGCCCATTTCTCCGGATCATAATCCACAGGATTAAAAGCATCAAAATATTTATCATATTCTTCTAAAGAGATTCTTTCATATGAACGCTTCCATTCTCCCACTGCCGGTATAGAATATAATCCCCAGTGGATAAACATTCCAAAGCGGTCATTCATAAACCATTTTACTCTTTTATCTCTCTCTTCCCTGATTCCCATTTATATTCTCCTCTTCTTTAAATTCTGAATATATTCCATGATCTTTCAGTGCGCTGTACAGACTATTGGAACGTCTTTTAACCGCTTCATAACATTCCCTGTTTTCCCTGCATGGCAGAAAGCTGTTTTTCTGCCTGCTTCCCGCTGCTATATCTGCTGCTTCTTCAAAACTTTTGTACAGCCCGGCAGATACTGAACAGGATATCCATGCACCTGCGGCAGTCGCCTGTGAATCCCCGTAGCTGACGATCTCTTTATTATAGATATCTGCCTGCAGCTGGTTAAACTCCTTCAAAGCGCTTAAGCCGCCTGAAACTGTTATGTATTTAATATCTCCCGCAAGATCTTCTACCCTGTGTATGCTTCTGTCCACCTCCACAGCTATACCTTCCAGCACAGCCCTGGCCATATCTCTTCTTTTTGTCTTTAGCGACAGGTTAAAGAATATCCCCTTTGCATCTACGTTCCAGTCCGGTGAACCTGATCCCTGAAAATGGGGAAGCATGATAACTCCTCCTGCTCCCGGCTGTGACTGTATGACATCACTGTTTATCCTTTCATAATCAGGCATGCCCTCATAAAAATTTTCTCGGAACCAGTCATATAGAATACCTGTTGTCATCACTGACGCTTCCAGCAGATATTTTCCCGGAACAGCAGAGACATTACATGAGATTTTTCTGCTGCTGTCATAGACAGGACTGTCAGTCCCCGCCATCAGAAATGAGCCTGTTCCATGGGTTATCTCCGCATCCCCGCTTTTCATTACCCCAAGTCCGAGAGCGGCACACTGCTGGTCCCCTCCCGCAGAATATACAGGAATCCCCTCCCTGGTAAATCCGCACAGGCTTCCCGGTTCTATAAGCCTGCAGAGATATCTCTCATCCAAATGAAAAATATCCAGAAGCTCTTCATCCCACCGGCCTTTCTCCATATCCATCAGCAATGTCCTGTTCCCGTAAGTGTGGTCAGTAACTGCCTCCCCTGTGAGCAGATAGATGATATAATCAGGTATCACCATGTATTTCCAGACTCTTTTATGTATGCTCTTCCTGTTATCCATAAACCACGCCATCTTAGGGGCCGCATATATAGGCCTGATGCGAAGCCCTGTCCTGGCATAAACAACATCTTCATATTGATCCAGACTCCTGCAATATGCCTCTGTCCTCTTATCCTGCCACATAACTGCGTCCGCCAGCGCTTTTCCTTCTCTGTCTACAGGTATCACAGATGACCGCTGGGCTGTTACAACGATCGCACTGTACGTCACTTTATTCTGCCTGAGTACTGCGAAAATTTCATTGATTGCCTTTTCCCATATATCCGGATTCTGTTCCACTCTGACAGAATCCAGATATACAGGGCCCGTCCTGACCTGATGGCTGCCTATCATCACCATTTTCTCGTCATATACAATTCCTCTGGTACTTGTAGTCCCTATATCCAGAACACATATGTTCAAAAGTCTTTCTTCCTTCCCTTTACTGTTAAGAGGCGGTCAAGCCGGTCATCCCCTTCTTAACCACCTCTTAGTTTTACATAATTACAGGATTATTTTCCCCCTGACTTTCACAGCCTTTATTGAGGCTCTGTGATCTCCTCTGCATTGACGATCTCTTCTCCGCACTGCTCTGGGGTATTGCCTACAAACAAGCCCTGAAGCGCTGTTCTTACAGTATTGAGCATATGTGTTTCCGGATCATAATTCTGCATATCATCTCTGTAATCTGTAGCAGGTTCAATAACTTCTTTTACCTGTTTTGTCAGATCATCAATAACTGTGTCAGGATCTGATTCAAATTTTACAGGATAGATGCCTCCGTTAGAAGCTTTTTCAAGTCCCCTGTAGTAATCCTGTGATGTCAGATATTTAACTACTTCAATTGCTGCATCATTTTTTTCCTTATCTCCTGTATCTGTGACAGAGAAGCCCTGTCCTGCTCCGCCCTGGAAAACATTTTTATATTCTTCGTTTATGCTTGGGAAGGCAGATACCTGTACTTTTCCATCTACTGCAGATCCGTTTACTTCAGAAACAAACCAGGCGCCGTCATACCTGAAAGCGCTTTCCCCTGACAGGAACGCTGCCTTTTCACCATTATTGTCAACACCTACAGCATTATCTCCAAAATAGCCCTTATCATTAAAATCTTTTATTGTCTGGTACAAACCTAACATTTCTTCACCGTCATACGGCATTGTCCTGTCGGCAAGCTTAGTCACTACATCAGGACCATATGTTTTTAAAGCAATGTTATTCAGGAAATGTCCTGCCCTGAAGTTGCTCTGTTCACCTAACATAAACGGATTGATTCCATTTGCCTTTAATGTCTCACAGCATTTTTCCAAATCTTCAAATGTCTGAGGAACTTCCAGTCCGTTAGCCTTTAAAACATCAGTGTTGGAATACAGCACAATTGCATAAAGCATAACAGGTACTCCATAAACTCCGTCATCAAATTCCCATTTGTCAAACAGAGGCAGGAAGGAATCCCTCCACTCAGGGTCTGCATCCAGATAAGGCTTCAGATCCAGAAGAATGCCGCTCTCCACATAGTCCTGTATTCTTGTTCCGCCGTATTCGATAAAGATCTCCGGCTGTGTGCCTGAACCGATCTGGGCGCTTAACTTATCCAGATACTGCTGTTCATCTGTTACGTGATCACCTACTATGGTAATTCCATTATCCAGAGCATTAAATTCCTCAATTTTCTGCTGGAAATATACAGACAGCGGCTCTTCTCCACCCCATCTTGATGCCAGACGGATCTCTATATTATCCTTCTTGTCTGCTGCCTCTGCCCTGGTTACAGCTGTCATGGAAAGTACCATTGCCGCGCTCATCACCATAGCCATGATTTTCTTACTTCTTTTGTACATCTTTTTGTCCTCCTTCTCCCAACCATTAATTGTTTGTTTTTACCATGTTGCAATCTTTTAATTGATTAATTCGATTATATATCATTCTAATATTTGTTTCAATGATAATTTTTTCCAATTATCCCACTGTTTTTTAGAGCAATTTCACAGTTTTTCAATCATAAAATTCATTTATTTGTTCGTTATATCTTAATTCAAACATTATATTTTGCATATATAATTATATATTATGATTTTAAAACTTATTTTTCATCATTTTTTTTACGTTATATATCTCACATCATGCCTGTATCATTATTTTCAATCATTTATTTCACATAATCGTTCATTTAATTATTGCAAGCGATTATATATTCGTGTATAATGAAAATAAGTAAATTATGGAATTAACTATAAATGTACCAGGGGGGATTGTTATGAATCAAACCAGGGAAGCTATTTCCCAGCGTCAGAAAAAATTATTAGATTATCTGAAAGAACATAATACGGCCCGTGTTTCTGACCTTTGCCGCCATCTGGATGTATCTGAGATAACTGTGAGAAGAGATTTGAACGAACTTGAAAACCAGAAATTGTTAGAGCGTTTTCACGGGGGCGCCAGGATAAAAAAGGTAAAACCTGAGAATGACGTGGCATTTGAAGAGAAAGGTGTCAGGCATGAGGCACAGAAGAACGCCATCGGAAGGGAAGCCGCCCATCTTGTGGAAAATGGATCAACTGTCTTCCTGAATTCCGGTTCAACTACCCTGGCCGCCCTGAAATACCTCAATGAAAAGAATGTACGCATAATAACAAATAACGCTCTGGCCCCCACTAAGATTTACAATGATAAAATAGAACTTATACTGACAGGAGGAGAATGCCGGTGCCGCTCAAAATCCCTTATTGGAGATCAGGCTGTCACTATGGTTGGCAACGTGCTTGCTGATATCTGCATTCTCGGTGTAAACGGGATCAGCGCTGAGAGCGGTACTACTACTTCTATCCATCAGGAGACAGCTATCAATGATATGATGGTAAAGAACTGCCATGGTCCTGTCATAGTTGTTGCAGATGGTTCAAAGATAGGGCGGACTTATGATTTTATAAGTATTGATATCAGCAGGATAGACATCCTTATTACAGATTCCGGTGCAAATGCTGCTGAACTTGATAAGATAAGAGAAAAGGGAGTCAGAGTCATTATTATTAATGTATAAAACTTAAACTGCCCCCAGGGATAGATTTAAAATATCAGACCTCTTGTGCCGGGGAATATTCTCCCCGCTCACAAGAGGTCTTTTTATATGGTTTCCACCCCTGTATCAGGATGGAAAACCCTTTATTTTTAAATATTTTTACAGTTTGCCAACCCACTCTGTCATGTTGCCTTTGTAGAAGATATACGGTGTTCCAGCCAGGACTGCTGTTCCGTCTCCGCTCTGGTATGCTTCGTATTTTTCTTCCGGATAGTCACGGAACGCTTTCATTGTGAAGGAAGATCCTACTTTTCCGTCAAATGTTCCATCCAGTGTAGCCAGTGTGGAAGCTGCTGAAACTGCGCCTAAGTGGATAACATCCCACAGCATCATGTATGGGCAGACATAATCAAATGCGTTGTCTTCAGCTGTCTTTGGCATGAAGGACTGCATTTCTGAAGGCAGACCAAGACCTGTAAGCCTGATTTCGCTGTTAGCAGATTTTAAAGAGTTACCTGCTGCTGCGATACCAACTGTTGTCGGGGAAATGATGCAGTCTACTTTATTCTCAGCGATAAATGCCTGTGCCTGTGTTGTTGACTCTGTTAAGTCATCATTGCCGTATTTCTTATCGAGATCCGGGCTTACTTTTCCTGAATATACAGGATCAGCAAGTTCTGTTTCCATAGCTGCGATCCAGCTGTTCTGTACAGGTGTGTCAATAGAAGCTGAAAGGACGCCCAGTTTGATCTCATCGCCTGTATAGCTGCCCAGTTCTTTTTCTACTGCTGCTTTCATGTCTCCGTCTTCCGGATAATCAACGCCTAATGTAATAAGGACTGCTGCCTGTACCAGGTAAGAACCGATATCCTGAGTCTCTGCCTGGTTAATATGTGTCACACGATACTCAGGGTTAGCTTCTGAGTCGATGGAAGTAATTGGAATGCCTGCTTCTTTTGCTTTCTTAAATACTTCATCATATCCTGCATCTCCATTTGTGGAAATAGTGATAGAAGCCACCTTCTGTGTGATCAGCTCGTCTAAAAGCTGAACCTGAGCTGCCACTGTTGTCTCAGCCGGGCTCTTGTATACAGCCTTCTGGCCTTCACCTTCCATATACTCATTAAATCCCTCAAACATCAGGTCGCCGAATGTATTTCCTGTACTCTTGAACATAAATACATGAGCGCCTTCCATAGAATCTGATGAGGAGCTTCCGCCTGCTGCTTTAGTCTCTTCTGCCTTTGTCTCTCCAGCTGCTGCTTCTGTGGCTGCATCGCCCTTAGCTTCTGTCTTTGCTTCAGTTTTTGCTTCAGTAGTCGTTGTCTTTGTTGTGCTGCATCCTGCCAATGCTGATGCTGCCATTGCTGCGCTAAGTCCAAGCGCTACGAATTTTTTGAACTTCTTCATGTTAAACCCTCCATTGTTTTATTTTTTGATTTATATAAGCAATACCCTTGTATTGTTTATATTTGTTAATTTGAAAACCTCTGTTTTGCCTTTCTGGCATCTTCTTTTAATTCTGATTTTAAAACTGCTGTCTGCTCTTTACATTTAGCTTTTACAGAGACTATCTTTTCTTCATATTTTTTGACTTTAGCAGCTTTATCAGATTCGCTCATCTTAGCATCCTTCTTTGCAGCTGTTATCATGTCTCTGTAATTTTTTATTTCTTCTGCAGCCTTTATATTGACTGCCTCGATATTTTTATTGTTGGCATAGAAAAGTTTTAATTTAATTGCCGCCACAAGCTGCTTATTCACATTCGGGATAAGTACTGCAATTATCAGGATGAAACCGGTCAGGATCTTTCTGGAGTTAGCATCTACATTCATAAGTCCCAATGTATAGATGAGGAAAGCCATTATAAGAGTACCGATTACAGGACCATATACTTTTCCCTTACCGCCGTTTGTGGACACTCCGCCAAGAACACAGATTGCGATGGCATCCAGTTCATATCCCGTACCCATTGTGGAGCTGACGCCGCCGCCCATACGTCCTACGAAGAAGATGGATGCAACGCCTGCCATAAAGCCCATAAGGATAAAAACAATCATTTTAGTCTTTTCTACATTAATTCCTGAGTAAGTGGCAACTGTAGGATTATTTCCTATGATGTAAAGCTTCCGCCCAAAAGTGGAACGGTGCAGTATCAGCATAAATACTACTGATATCAGCAGGAAGATAATCAGGGATACAGGTATTCCCGCTATGTTTGTCCAGGCCAGCTGGGTATAGAAGGACGGGAAATTCTTCAGGACATTGACATCCATTATAATCTTTACAATACCTCTGAAAAGCATAGAGGTTGAAATTGTAACAATAACGGCCGGCATCTTTATATATGCTACAAGATATCCGTTAAATGCGCCGCAGGCTGCACCCGCAATCAGTCCCAGTACAACACAGAGGAACATTGGGAGCCCCGCATCCATTGAAAGCCCTGTTGCCATAGAAGCCACGATCATAGTGGATGCCACGGATACATCAATATCCCCCAGCATCAGTATGAATATCATGCCCAGTACAAGCGGTGACAGGTCCATTCCCGACTGGATAATAGACTGTATCGTACCATTTGTAAAATAAAGGCCCGGTTTTGCAACTATTAAAACTATATTTATCAGCACCAGTATGTAAATGAGGATCATTTCCCATTTTACCAGGAACTTTGATAATTTAAATTTTTCTTTTACCGCTAAATCTCTAACAGGTACTTTTGTTTCTCCACTCATCAGATTAAAGCACCCCTTTCCTTTAAGACTCGTTTTTCAACGGCTCTCTCAGTGAAGATATTGATGGCAACTGCCACAATAATGATCGCCCCCTGTATAGCATCCTGCCATACACTCAGCCCCGGAAGAAGGCTGATAAAGTAGGTGATAACACTCATCATCAGAAAGCCTATGATGACACCGTCGATCTTGCCTTTTCCGCCGGTTATGCTTACACCGCCCAGGATACAGATAGCGATTGCTGTCATCTCATAGCTCTCACCCATTCCATAGTAACAGATAGAGTAATTCGCTGTGTACAGCATTCCTGAAAGTCCTGCAAGTGCGCCCGAAATAACGAATGCAAGGAATGTAACCTTTGCTTCTTTAATACCGGCTACCTGTGCGGATTCTTTGTTAGTTCCTATGGCGTAGATTCTTCTGCCCGGAGCCGTATAGCCCAGGAAAATCCCTGCCAGAATAAATACAATGATCACGATCCAGAGTATATTGTAGATTCCCAGGAACCTGCCTCCTGCAAAATTGGCGTATCCTTCTGTGAACTGATGGGGAAACCACCATTTTCCTCCGCTTGCCAGAAAGGCAAACCCGCGGAAAATATACATTGTACCCAGGGTAGCTATGATGGGGACCATCTTTAAATATCCCACAAGGAAACCATTAAAGGCGCCGCATACAATACCTATCCCAAGACCTAAAAGCACCCATACAAATGTGGGGACTTCCATATTGCTGCTCATAAGTGAGGAGCAGATAACGCCTGCCAAGCTCAGGGTGGATGCCACGGACAGGTCAATGCCGCCTGTGATGATAACCATCATGGAACCTACTGCCAGCAGTGCATAAACTGCATTATTGCGGAGCATGTTCATAATAGAATTCATGGAATACATAGAAGGTGTGATGATTGCAGCAACTATAAGCAGAACTACAAAACCGACCAGAAGTCCGAAGTTTCTGTTTCCTGTGATTTTTTTAAAAACTGAAGTTTTCTGTTCCTTCATGATCAGTTATCCTCCCTCTCTTCTTTATGCTTCAGTGAAGCTTCCAGGATCATCTCCTGGGTCGTTCCCTCACTCTCAAACTCGCCGGTCACACGTCCTGACTTCATAACCACAATGCGGTCTGCCATACCCAGAACCTCCGGCATTTCTGACGATACCATGATAATGGCGTATCCGCTGGCAGCCAGCTCGTTCATGATCTCATAAATAGAATATTTTGCTCCAACGTCAATACCCTTGGTAGGCTCATCCAGGATCAATACCTTTAAATCACAGCTTAACAGCTTTGCAAATACTACCTTTTGCTGGTTACCTCCTGACAGAGAGGAAGGCGGCGCGCTGATATCCTTAGCTTTCAGCTGAATCTTCTGGCAAAGCTCGATCGCATTCTTTTCTTCCTCCTCCTGCTGGAGAATGATCCCGTTTTTCGTAAACTTCTTCATAACTGCAGATGAAACATTCTGGTATATGGGCAGCTCATTTACAAGCCCCTGTATCTGCCTGTCTTCCGGCAGAAGCCCAATCCCGTGTGCCAGAGCATCCACAGGACTGCCTATCTTCACTTCTTTCCCTTTCAGCTTGATACTGCCGCTGTCAGGATTCATGATTCCGTATATAGTCTGGCAAACTTCTGTACGACCTGCACCCACCAGACCTGTCAGAGCAAGTATCTCACCCCTTCTGACATTAAAGGATATGTTTTTAAAGTAGCCCTCTTTTGAAATATTATTAACTTCCAGAACTACCTCTCCAATTTTTGCTGTTTTCTCCGGGTACATCTGGCTGAGCTCACGCCCTACCATCTCAGCTATCAGCTTCTGGTTAGAGATCTTGTCCACGTCCCAGCTTCCTATGTACTGTGAATCACGGAATACAGTGACCCTTGAGGCCAGCCTGTACATATCTTCAAACTTATGTGTTATAAATATGATGGATACGCCTTCATCCCTCAGACGTTCAGCTATCTGGTAAAGCTGCTCGCACTCTGTCCTGGTAAGGGAAGCGGTAGGCTCATCCATGATCAGGATCCTGGCATCTCTTGACAGTGCTTTTGCAATCTCCACAAGCTGCTGCTGTGCAACACTTAAGGTGCCCATGGGTTTATTTACATCTATTTCCTGAGAAAGAGGCTCTATCAGTTCTTTTGCCCTCTTTGTCATTGTCTTCCAGTCATACAGACCTATCTTGTTTTTAATTTCCTGACCCATAAATATATTTTCAGTTACAGACAGATCAGGGAATGCTGTTACATGCTGGTATATAGCTGCGATGCCTAATTTAGCTGAATCTGCTGTAGAACGCAATGTTATCTTCTCATCTTCCAGAAGCATGACGCCGCTGTCCGGCTGATGCACACCCGTTATGACTTTAATGAAAGTTGATTTTCCTGCTCCGTTCTCACCCATCAGAGCATGTATCTCACCTTTCTTCAGCTGAAAATGAACACCGTTCAAGGCTGTTACACCACCGAATGTTTTTACTACATCTTTCAGCTCCAGGATATAATCACTCATCCTTTTTTTCTCCTTTCCCCTTCGTTTACACGTTTTTCGTGTTCGCTCATAAATCCATAATACGCAAATTTTACATGTAATCAATATCAAAAATTGTTTTTACGGTATAGAAACTTGTTTTTTTGAACATAATTGCCATTCAAACACAAAAATGTTATAATAATTATACACTTTTACAACCCCCATGCATTTTTGACGAATTTAGAACAAAACAGGAGGATTTTCTAGTGAAACTACCAAAACGTATCTTTCCGGATGACTATTTCAAAAAAGTGAATAAATGTACTTCTCAAACTGAAAGTCTGCCCTTTTACATAAAAGAATGCGGTTACTGTAATGAAAGAAAGTTCGTGCTTGGAAACACAAATAATTTTTCAGATATCCTGCTGCTCTATCCTGTCTCAGGTGTTGTCCGGTTTACCAAGAACCAGACTACCCAGTTCATCCATCAGGACAATATTATTATATCCGCCTGCAACACTCCTCTGATATTTACCCGGGCAACTAAGAACTGGGAATTCTTTTACATAATTGTCAGGGGATCACATGCCAAGCTCTATTATAACCTGATCCGAAACAGCTCCAGTGTCCTGCCGGGAAGTCCTCTGAATAAAATACTTGACTATTTTATTGAAGCTGCAGACCTGAACTTTAATAAAGAACTGTATACTGATATGAGAGCCAGCCTGATCATACATAATATTTTCTTCGAGCTTTACAATATATCCTATAATATACTCAAAACAAAGGCCATCACTCCTGTGCAGGAAACTGTTATTAACCAGTGCCTTAAATACATAGAGCACAATTATAAAAATGATCTTGATATCGATACGATCTGCAATGAGGTCAGCTTTTCCAAATATTATTTCTGTAAACTTTTTAAGGATCATATGGGAATAACCATCCATCAGTATGTGAGCGAGTTCCGTGTCAATAAATCAAAAGAGCTCCTCACATATTCAAAGCTGTCAATTAATGCCGTAGCCGCGTCTGTGGGTTATAAAAATCCGCTGACCTACAGCCGCGCATTTGAAAAATCCATGCATATGACTCCCAGCGAGTACAGGAAGAACTTCTGATCTGGACTGCACGCCCCTGCTTGTCCATGAAAGATACGCTATAACATATATTATATGCCGGCATTAAAAAAGAAGAACAGCCCGGGCAATTTTATCTGAAAGATTTCTGCCTGCAGCTGTTCTTCTTTTTTTATTTTTATTTCTATAATCCGGTTACTCCCTGCCCTGATCAGTTTCTGAAACATTTCCAGGCAGGCGCCAGAGCTTCTATAACGCTCCTGTATGTTCTGTATTTCTCCTCATAAATTTCTTTGTATTCTATCCTGGGATATACTGTTTTTGTTATCTTCACAGTTTTATTTATGCCATCCTGGTAGTCGCTATAGATACCTGCAGCTATTCCTGCCGCTATGGCTGCACCCTGTGCTCCCAATTCTTTGTCTTCAATAACATCCACAGGAATCTGAAGTACATCAGCAAAAATCTGTACCCAGACGTCTGAGTTTGCTGCACCTCCTGAAAGCCTTATGCTCCGGGGCTTCTCCCTGTTTCGAAGAAGCTTGTTCACATGAGTCAGGTGTGAGAATACGATTCCCTCATATACTGCCCGAAGCATATGACGTTTATTGTGATAGCCTGTCAGGCCTATAAACGTACCTTTTGCCAGAGGATCCTCATTTGAACCATTGAGGAAGGGCAGGAATATCACATTTGATTCCTTCGGGTCCACTGATGCCACCCATTCATTTGTGATATCATATACAGATCCTCCTTCAGCCTTCGCTTCAGCCTTTTCATAGCCCATGAGATTTCTGATGAACCATTCCATATTTCCCGCAGATGTGGGACTGCTCTCCTCTATAAGGTAATATCCCGGTATGCAGAACATAGAATTTAATGCTACTGTGCCATTCACTATCGGTTCCCGGGCAATATACTCATTGATGCTCCATGTCCCTGCTATCATGCACATCTGGCTCTCATCTGAAAGGCCGGAAGCTATACCGCAGGCATCTACGTCAAACATGCCTGCTGCTGCCGGGATTCCCGCCGGAAGAAGAGTCTTCTCACTCACTTCACGCGTTATGCATCCGCATACATCTGCTGAATACATAAGAGGCGGCAGCTTGTCATATATCTCTTCCAGTCCGTAGAGTGCCAGAAGCTCCCTGTCATATTCCTTTGTGTTCATGTTTACCAGATTTCCCCCGGTAAAATCCGTATACTCAGCAAAGGCTTCACCTGTAAGCTTGTACCTGATATAATCCTTTACAGAAAATATGTATTTTGTCTTCTCAAGTACCTGTGGTTCATGGTCCCTCAGCCATGCCAGAAGGGCCACCGGCTGGCAGGCCAGGATCTCCTGGAATGTCTTCTCATAGACTTTTTCTTTTGTCCCGTCCTCAGACCACTTCTCAATATACTCCCACGCCCTCATATCTGTGGAAATGATACCGTTATAGGCAGGCCTTCCATCCTCACCCACCAGGTAAAGCCCTTTGCCATGGCCTGAAAAAGATACGCCCTGGATATCAGAAGGGTTGATGCCGCTCTTCTCTATTGCCTCCCTGACGGCCCTGGCATTTACCTCCCAGAGTTCGTCCATATCGCGCTCAGTGTAACCAGGCTTCGGTGTGATCGTCTCTGTGGGCACACTGGCTACTGCTATCTGATTCCCATTTTCATCAAAAATACTTGCCTTTGAAAAAGTCCCCCCATTGTCAATGCCCATTAAATAGTTCATATGCATTTACCTTTCCTTATCCAATATTCTGGCCATCCTGTTCTGTGCTGACTTCAGGTCAGCTTCCCAGGCAGGGCTTCCCTTATACCAGAATTCTGTCACAAATCTGCGGACACCTGTCTCCCACGCTGTATCTATCGTTTTCTGGAAATCCACATGGCCTGTTCCGTATGGCACCTCTCTGAATATACCGGGAAGAGTTTCTTTTAAGTGCATTGCCACTGTATGGCCTTTTCCGCATCTGATATCCTCATACACGTCAGTGCCGTATGTAAGAGCGGCATTTTTAATATTTCCACAGTCCGGATATACATTCAGGTAAGAAGAATCTATCTTCTTCACATAACGCATAGCCTTTTCAACTGTATTCATAAACTCTGTCTCCATTGTCTCGAATCCCAGAAGAACTCCTGCCCTGGAAGCCATATGTACTGCCTTCTCCAGATTTTCTTCAAACCTTTTTACTGTATCAGGGGTGGATTCCTCATAATAGACATCATAGCCTGCCAGCTGAATGATGCGTATTCCCAGATCTTCAGCCAGACCGATGGCTTTTTCCATTATCTCCATTCCTCTTTTACATGTATCTTCATCAGCGCTGCCCAGCGGATATTTTCTGTGTCCGCTCAGACACATGCTGCCGGCATGGATTCCCTCTCCATACATGGTCTTTACCAGTCTGAGGCGTTCGTCCTTTGTCCAGTCCAGTCTTGAGAGCTTTGCATCCGTCTCATCAATACTGAGCTCCACAAAATCAAACCCGGCTTTCCTGGCTGACTTCAGCTTTTCCTTGAAGCTTAAAGTCTCCGGCATTGCTTTCTCATAAAGCCCCAATGTATAATTCTTCATATTCTGCCCTTTCCCTAAATGAATAGACCTCCTGTCCCTGATCATCAGTTTGATCCGGACATTCATTTTCCTTTTCCGCTGCTCTTAACAAACCTGTCTATAATATATTGGTTTGCCTCTATCTCCTGCCTGTCATCTAATGGCTCAAGAGATATTTTCTGTCCTGTCTGCCTTTCAAGGGCATTTCTGATCAAATAGTCAGCCACATGAGGATTTTTTGGCAAAAGCGGACCATGCAGGTAAGTACCTATCACATTTTTATATACTACGCCTTCCTCATCTGACTTGCCGTCGTTCCCAAAACCATAAAGAACCTTGCCAAGAGCCTTATTTTTCTTAATGTAGGTGCGCCCTCCGTGGTTTTCAAATCCAACTACAGGACGGTCAAAAAGATCACTTTTTATAACAACATTATCAATGAGCCTGCCGTCCCCCTGCTCTGTGTACAGATCCACCAGCTTCAGCCCCTCCATGAAGTCACTGCCTGTCTTATAATAATTTCCAAGGAGCTGGTAACCGCCGCACACTGCGATCACTACCCCATTATCTTCCACATAAGCCTTAAAATCTTTCTGGATAGTCTGCAGCTTTTCACAAACAAGCTTCTGCTCCCTGTCAGACCCGCCTCCTAACAGCACGATGTCCAGCTCTGAAAAATCTATTCTGTCCTCTATTCTGAATTCTACTGTCTCAGCCTCTATCCCTCTCCACTGGCAGCGCTTCATCAGGCACTGGATATTTCCCCTGTCACCATAAAGATTCAGAAGGTCAGGATAAAGATGTCCTATAGTCAGCTTCATATCTTTTCCTCCTCCATCTTCTTAAGTACATTTCTGGTTGAAAACAGAGCTGTATAATTGACAAGAACATAAAGGTTGCCTATGCCGTTTTCAAGTCTTTCCCGGATGGCTCCCTCCACACTTGAATCCAGCCTGGAAGGTATGTCAACATATTTCAGCCTCAGTCTCATATCCTGGCATCTGAGCCCGCTTACTGTAATAGAGTTTACATTTGCATCCTTAAACCTGTCAAAATCCACGTCCCAGAGCCATGAGATATCAATGCCATCCTGGTCATTATCATTGATGACAATGATAAGATCCTTAAGTGATTCATCCTGAATGACAGCTGATATATTCTGATTGAAGCCGGCCGGATTCTTAGCCAGATTCAGGATCACGTCTGTATCCCCTATCCTGAAATTTTCCATCCTACCATTCTGAGGATTGAATTCATCCAGCATCTTCTGGAAATTCTTTACCTCCATTCCTGCACAGCGGCAGGCTGCATAAGCCGCCAGGATATTATAAACATTATAGAATCCCCGGTATCCTGCTGATATTCTCTTTCCCTCTATCTCAAAGGAAAGCCTGCTCCCCACCTCTATGTTCTTTGCATCAAAGTCAAGGGGCGGCCT
Source organism: Murimonas intestini (assembly GCF_024622195.1). NCBI lineage: Bacteria > Bacillati > Bacillota > Clostridia > Lachnospirales > Lachnospiraceae > Murimonas > Murimonas intestini. The sequence goes on along the minus strand of NZ_JANKBI010000021.1, from coordinate 60,143 downwards.
TTTAAATCCGCAGTTGGGACATTCATAATCTCCAAGCTGGCTGTAGTGGTAAAAATGGTAAGACAGCTTTTCACCACAGCGCTTGCAGAATTGTCCTTCTCTGATCTCCCTGGTGTCTTCCTCCTCTATCACCTGCCCGCCGATGCCATATGTACGGTAATCATTATTGCTTTCCATGGCCAGATAGGCTGACAGGGAATCGTCCCCATTGACGATAACAGTCATCTCAGGAGCCATATCCATGGCTTTTCTGAGCAGATCCATAGTAATATCGATCTCCCCGTAACGGTCCAGCTGATCCCTGAACAGGTTAGTAAGAACCATATAATCAGGTGCAAAATGAGGCAGGATCCTCACCGTGGAGGCCTCATCTATCTCAATGCATGCGTAATCCGCATCTAATTTTCCATTTAACTTAGTTGAAAGCACAAACGCAGAAACCACACCATTTATCATATTTGATCCGGTATGGTTGCATACTACTTTTTTCCCCTCTGCCTCAATTGCAGAGCAAAGCAAATTATTTGTTGTTGTCTTCCCATTTGTTCCGCAGACTACGAAAATCTTCTCTCTTACTTCCTGCGAAAGCTCCTTTAAAATACCAGGATATATCCTGATAGCCAGCTGTCCTGCAAGGGTTACACCCTGCCGCCCTGTAAGGCGGCAGGCTGTTCCTATGATTTTCGAAGTCCAGACTGCCAGTAATCTGCGTATCTTCATCTACACTGCCCTCATTTTATTATTTATTTCCCAGATTAGCCTTTTGCTTCCCCTTCTGAATCTTCATTCAAATCCTGTTCAAGAGATTTCAGCATATCTTCCTCTGTCTTGTTGGAGGATTCCCTTACTTTAGCGATGCTCGCAACAGATTCCCCGTCTTCCATGTTCATCAGCTTCACGCCTGATGTTACCCTTCCCAGCATTGATATATCGCTGCACATCATGCGGATGATGATTCCGGCTGTATTGATTATCATAATCTCATTGTCCATATTTACAGCTTTAACGCCAATGACATTTCCTGTCTTTTCCATGATCTTATAGCATTTAACACCCTTGCCGCCCCTGTTCTGAGGGGTAAATTCTGACATGGCAGTCAGTTTTCCCATCCCCTTCTCAGATACGATCAGCAGATATTCTCCCTGTGTATGCATCTGCATGCCTATTACCTCATCCCCATCTGCGAGGCTCATACCGATAACTCCCATTGATACACGTCCCGTGCTCCTTACATCCGTCTCATTAAAACGGATACACTGTCCGTACTTTGTCACAAGGATGATATCTTTTTCATTATTCGTAGACTTGACCTCGATCAGCTCATCATCTTCTCTCAGGCTGATTGCAGCCAGTCCTGTCTTCCTTACATTTGCGTAATCTGTGATAGGTGTTTTCTTCACGATTCCGTTTTTCGTTGCCATAAAGAGATAACGTCCCTCTTTATATTCCCTGATCGGTATCATGGCTGTGATCTTCTCGTCCGGCGAGAGCTGCAGAAGATTGATGATCGCTGTTCCCCTGGCTGTCCTGCTGGACTCAGGAATCTCGTAAGCTTTCAGCCTGTACACCTTTCCTGTATTCGTAAAGAACATCAGGTAGTGGTGGGTACTTGTCATGAGCAGGTCTTCGATATAGTCATCCTCGATGGTCTGCATTCCCTTTATTCCCTTGCCGCCCCTGTTCTGGCTCTTGAAATTATCTACAGTCATACGTTTGATATATCCAAGTTTTGTCATAGCTATGACAACATTCTCTCTTGGAATCAGATCCTCCATGGAAATATCAAACTCGTCATAGCCAATGCTTGTCCTTCTCTCATCGCCGTATTTATCTGCGATCAGCTGTATTTCTTCCTTGATCACGCCCAACAGGATATTCCTGTCTCCAAGTATAGACTTCAAGTATGATATCTTCTCCATCAGATCTTTATATTCTGCTTCCAGCTTCTCTCTTTCCAGACCTGTCAGAGCACGCAGACGCATGTCCACGATTGCCTGTGCCTGCGGGTCTGTCAGGCCGAACCTCTCCATGAGTCCTTCCTTGGCCAGCTGGGTATTCTGTGACCCTCTGATGATCCTGATAACCTCATCAATATTGTCAAGTGCAATAAGCAGACCCTCTAAAATATGGGCCCTCTCCTCCGCCTTGTTCAGCTCATACTGAGTCCTTCTGGTAACGACCTCTTCCTGGTGCTGGATATAGTAGTGCAGCATATCCTTTAAGTTCATTACCTTCGGCTCGTTATTGACAAGAGCCAGCATGATGACCCCAAATGTATCCTGAAGCTGGGTATGTTTGTACAGCTGGTTCAGGATCACATTCGCATTGACATCCCTTCTCAGCTCTATGTTGATACGCATTCCTTCACGGCTGGATTCATCTATGATGCTGGTGATCCCGTCAATCTTCTTATCTCTCACCAGCTCAGCTATCTTCTCGATCAGCCTTGCCTTATTTACCATGTACGGAAGCTCTGATACAAGTATCCTGCTCTTTCCGTTTGGCATGGATTCTATCTCAGTCACAGCACGGACACGTACCTTTCCCCTGCCTGTCCTGTAAGCTTCTTCTATACCTCTTGTCCCAAGTATCTGGGCGCCTGTGGGAAAATCAGGCCCTTTTATGATCTGCATGAGTTCTTCGATGGAAGTTTCCCTGTCTTCTTCGATCCTGTTGTCTATCATCTTCACAACTGCTTTGATGACTTCTCGCAGATTATGGGGCGGTATATTCGTGGCCATACCTACCGCGATGCCTGTTGTCCCGTTTACCAGCAGGTTCGGGTATCTGGACGGCAGGACTACAGGTTCTTTTTCTGTCTCATCAAAGTTAGGCATAAAATCAACTGTATTTTTATTTATATCAGCCAGCAGCTCCATTGATATCTTGCTCAGGCGGGCTTCCGTATAACGCATGGCGGCAGCGCCGTCACCGTCTACTGAACCAAAGTTCCCATGACCGTCCACCAGCACATACCGGGTAGACCACTCCTGGGCCATATTAACGAGAGCTCCATAGATGGAACTGTCACCATGGGGATGGTACTTACCCATTGTATCACCGACAATACGTGCACATTTTCTGTGCGGCTTGTCTGGTCCGTTGTTCAGCTCTATCATTGAGTACAGGACTCTTCTCTGAACGGGCTTCAGCCCGTCCCTCACATCGGGAAGGGCACGGGCAGCGATCACGCTCATGGCATAGTCAATATAAAACTTCTCCATCCTGTCCTTTAAATCTACTTCCTCAACCTTGTCAAAAATATTGTCTTCCAATTACTTCCCCTCCTAGATGTCCAGATTCTGTACGTACTTGGCATTCTCTTCAATGAACTCTCTTCTCGGCTCTACCTGGTCACCCATCAGGGTCGTAAAGGTAACATCCAGCTCGGAAGTAGCTTCCTCGTCCATCGTCACACGGAGAAGGATACGCCTCTCCGGGTCCATAGTAGTCTCCCAGAGCTGCTCTGCATCCATCTCTCCAAGACCTTTGTAACGCTGTATCTTATTATTCTGGTCCCTTCCTACTTCATCGATTAACTTAGCCAGCTCTTCCGGACTGTAGACATACCAGACTTTTTTATTCTTTTCCAGTTTGAAAAGAGGCGGCTTTGCCAGATATACATGGCCCTCCTTGATAAGATCCGGCATGAACCTGTATATAAAGGTCAGCAGCAGGGTGCTGATATGCGCCCCGTCCACATCGGCATCAGTCATGATTATGATCTTGTCATAACGCAGCTTTGAAATATCAAAATCATCGTGGATACCAGTGCCAAATGCCGTGATCATAGCCTTGATCTCTGCATTTCCATAAATCTTATCCAGCCTGGCCTTCTCAACATTCAGTATCTTTCCTCTCAGCGGCAGGATGGCCTGAGTTGCCCTGCTTCTGGCTGTCTTTGCAGAACCGCCGGCAGAATCACCCTCGACGATATAAATCTCACAGTTTTTTGGATCCTTGTCTGAGCAGTCGGCCAGCTTGCCCGGCAGTGACAGACCGTCAAGGGCAGATTTCCTTCTTGTCAGATCTCTTGCCTTTCTTGCCGCTTCCCTGGCTCTCTGGGCCATGATGGATTTATCCAGTATCATCTTTGCCACCTGGGGATGCTGCTCCAGATATATCATCAGCTGGTCGGAAACTACGTTTTCAACTGCTCCCCTGGCCTCTGTATTACCCAGCTTTTGTTTCGTCTGGCCTTCGAACTGCGGCTCCTCAATTTTGATACTGATGATGGAGGTAAGCCCCTCACGTATATCCTCTCCTGAGAGTGATTCCGTGTCCTTTATCAGTTTATTTGTTCTCGCATATGCATTAAATGTCTTTGTCAGAGCATTCTTAAAGCCTGTCAGGTGTGTTCCTCCCTCAGGCGTTGTGATATTATTTACAAAACTGTAGGAGCTCTCTGTGTAAGAGTCATTATGCTGCATGGCCACTTCCACAAAAACCCCATCTCTTGAGCCTTCACAGAATACGATATCAGGGTAAAGAGGTGTCTTGCCTTTATTCAGGTATGTCACGAATTCTTTTATGCCGCCTTCATAGTGGAACACCTTCTCAACAGGTTCTTCTTCCCTCTCATCCCTCAGGATGATCCTGATATTCCTTGTGAGAAAAGCCATCTCCCTGAGCCTCTGCTTCAAAACTCCAAAATCAAATACTGTCTCCTCGAATATTTCCTTATCCGGCAGGAATGTAACCATGGTACCTGTCTTTTCCATGTCACATTCACCGATGACATTCAGCTTGTAAACTACCTTGCCGCGCTCATAGCGCTGCCTGTATACCTTGCCCTCGCTGTAGATGGTTACCTCCAGCCATTCGGACAGAGCATTTACAACAGAAGCGCCGACACCGTGAAGTCCTCCTGATACCTTGTATCCCCCGCCGCCGAACTTTCCTCCGGCATGAAGGATCGTGAATACTACTTCAACAGCAGGAAGACCTGATTTATGGTTGATTCCGACAGGGATACCCCTTCCGTTGTCAATGACTGTTACTGAATTATCTTTGTTAATGGTCACCTGAATCGTATCACAATACCCTGCCAGCGCCTCGTCCACCGCATTATCTACGATTTCATACACCAGATGGTGCAGGCCCCTGGCGGAGGTACTTCCAATGTACATTCCAGGCCTTTTGCGGACTGCTTCCAAACCTTCCAAAATCTGTATCTGGTCCGCTCCATATTCTTCTTCAAATTCCGTACCCATATATATCCTCCTATTGTCCTGAAGTATCCCTATGCAGGATAGACGGCACCGTCCACCACATGAAATACTTTATTAATTTTAAACTGATTTTCCACAAAGTCATCGATTCCCGTACATGTCACCAATGTCTGGATATCATGTATGCTCTCCAGCAGATAGTGTTGCCTGTTTCCGTCCAGTTCAGACAAGACGTCGTCAAGCAGTAATACCGGCGTATCCTTAATTTCCTGCTTCACCAGCTCTATTTCAGCCAGTTTCAGTGAAAGGGCCGCCGTTCTCTGCTGGCCCTGGGAGCCGAATTTCCTGATATCCACTCCCCCTATCTCAAAGCACAGGTCATCCCTGTGCGGACCTGTCATGGTCATTTTAAGCTTTAAGTCCTTCTCCCTGTTTCTTAAAAGCTGCTTCTCAAAATTGTCAGCCTCTATATTTTTCTCATAGGACACCTTAAGCTCTTCCCTGCCGCCTGAAAGCTTCCTATGGATGCCTTCGATAATTCCGTTGAGCCTGGAGACAAACATCTCCCGCTCTCTTATAAGCTTTGTCCCATACTGAACCAGCTGCATATCCCAGATATCCAGGGTATCCAGATAATCCTGCCTGAATCCTATCTCCTTTAACAGCTTATTCCTCTGGTTCAGTATCTTGTTATAATTTGACAGTTGAAAAAGATAGACCTTATTCAGCTGACAGAGCTGGGCATCCATAAACCTGCGCCTCTCGGAAGGTCCGTTTTTAATGATGTTTAAATCCTCCGGAGAAAAAAACACCATATTGGCTATCCCAAAAAGCTCGCTTGCCTTTCTGATAGGGATCCCGTTGATGGCAATCCCCTTTGTCTTATTCTTTTTAAGATGCATATCGATCTTATATGGACTGTCATTCTTCCGAAGCCTCATCCTCAGATGCGATTCATCCTGGTTGAACTTGATGAGGTCTCTGTCCTTGCTTCCCTTATGGGACTTAGTGGTGCCGCACAGAAACACAGCCTCCAGTATGTTTGTCTTTCCCTGGGCATTGTCTCCGTAGAAAATGTTCGTGCCGCTGTCAAACTTCAGCTTCAGCGAATCATAATTCCGGAAATTATCAAGCCTTATTGATTCTATGACCATGTCTGCACCAACTATTTAACAATTTTTATGGTTTCCCTGTCAAAAGTAACCACATCGCCGTCATACAATTTCTTGCCTCTCTGGCACTCAGTCACACCATTGACAAGGACCTGACCGTCCTGTATCACGCTTTTTGCATCAGCGCCTGTTTCCACAAGCCCGGCAGCCTTGAGCGCCTGGCCAAGTTTAATATATTCATCCCGTAATTTTATTGTTTCCATTGTGCTGCCTTTCTTTTTATCCTCTCCTATGCGGTGAAATTCACCGGAAGTATCAGGTATATATATGACTGCTCTTCATCTCTGATAAAACAGGGTGCTTTCGGGTTTACCAGATAGATAGTCACAGTCTCGTCATCAATAACACGCAGAGCATCAATAAGGAATTTAGGGTTGAATCCGATAAGGATATCCTTGCCTTCCTTCCTGATGTCAATTTCTTCATCCATAGAACCTATCTGTGAATTAATCTTCAGTTCCATGGCCTCATCGCCAATGTGGATAATGATAGGTTTCTTGTCTCCCTCCTTGACAAGCAGGGTAGCCCTGTCTATACAGTCAAGCAGCTCTCTTTTATTGATCTCCACCTTTGTCTCATAATCGCTGGAGAGCATCTGGTCAATCCTGAAATATTCGCCTTCAATAAGTCTGGAAACTACCACTGTATTATTAAATTCAAATACAATATGATTATCTGTAAAGAAAATATCTGCCATATCTTCTGTTTCTCCAGATAAAATCTTACTTATTTCTGTGAGTGTCTTTCCAGGAACGACAACCTTTTTCTTCGGATATTCATTTTTTAGTTCAATTTTACGTATGGAAATCCTGTGTCCGTCCAGGGAAACCACTTTCAGCCTGGAGCCTTCTATCTCAAACAGTTCACCTGTCATCATCTTGTTATTCTCATTAGCTGCAATAGAAAATATGGTCTGGCGGATCACTTCTTTTAATGTGAATTGTGAAAGAGTTATAAAATCATTCTTTTCCACATATGGAAGGTACGAAAAGTCCTCCCCTGATTTTCCCGATATACTGAATTTGGCTTTTTCACATGTAATAAGTGTCTGAAGATTGCTGTCTGTCTCTATTGTTACATCACTGTCAGGCAATTTTCTGATGATCTCTGAAAATATTTTCGCATCAAGAGCAACTATGCCTTTATCAATGATGTTTCCTTCTACTTTTGTCTCAATACCCAGTTCCATATCATTTGATGTAAATTTAATTTCATTAGCAGAGGCATCAATTAAAATACATTCCAGGATCGGCATTGTTGTTTTAGCCGGTACTGCTTTCATTACAATATTGACGCTTTTCAATAAATTAGATTTTGAACAGGTTAATTTCATGTTGTGGATAACTCCCTTCTGGTTTGCTATTAAAATAATTATTAAAAAAGTCCGTAGTCACATCCGTAGAGTGTGTGATTATGTGAATAATTAAGAAAGGCGTTGATGTTAAAGGCTTTTCTTAAGGTGATAAATGTGTTTAAAACGCACGGAAAGCAAAAGTATAAAAAATAATAACTTTTTCTATCCACTTTGGTGCACAAAAAATCCCTCTATTGTTAACATGAAAATGTGGATAACTTTATGAAGGGCTGATCTTCTTCTTCAGCACCTCTATGGTGTTTCTCATAGTATCCGATTTTTCAATTTCTTTTGTTATTTTTTCAGCGCCGTGTATGATGGTAGTGTGGTCACGCTTGCCCATCAGATTTCCGATAGCCTTTAAGGGCGTCTCTGTCATATCCCGGCACAGATACATGGCAATCTGCCGGGGCAGTACGATTTCTGAGTTCCTCTTATTTCCTTTAATATCCTCAGGTTTTATATGAAAGTGCTCTGCCACGATGTCAATGATGAGCTGGGGTGTGATCTCCTTCTTTTCATCAGGCGAGATAATATCCTTCAGGGCTTCCTCGGCCAGAGCTACATTGATTTCACGTTTTTCCAGATTGCTGAAAGCCATGAGTTTATTCAGTGCGCCTTCAAGCTCACGTATATTGGACTTAATGTTTGTTGCGATATACTTGATGACCTCATCATCAATTGTATAGCCGTCCAGCTCCTCTTTTTTGCGGAGTATGGCCATCCTTGTCTCATAATCAGGAGATGAGATGTCGGCAATAAGGCCCCATTCAAACCTGGACCGGAGACGTCCCTCAAGGGTAGCCATCTCTTTTGGCGGTTTATCGGACGAAATGATAATCTGCTTTTTATTGCCGTGCAGGTCATTAAAGGTATGGAAAAATTCTTCCTGAGTGGACTCCTTTCCTATGATAAACTGAATATCGTCGATCAGGAGAACATCGATATTCCTGTATTTTTCACGAAATTTTGTCATTGCCGTGTTATTTCCGTTTCGGATCGCCTCAATCAGTTCATTTGTAAAGGCTTCACTTGTGACATAGAGCACCCGTGTCTCAGGGTTTCTTTCTAATATAAAGTGTGCAATTGAATGCATAAGGTGGGTCTTGCCCAGTCCCACGCCTCCGTATATGAACAGAGGATTATACATTTCTCCGGGAGATTCGGCTACTGCCAGGGAGGCAGCATGGGCAAAATTGTTATTTCCGCCCACCACAAAAGTGTCAAATGTATATTTTGGATTGAGGTTTGCCCTCTCTATACTTTCATTTAATGAGGACGCAGCAGGTTTCTGGGCAGCTTCGATGCTCTGGGCCTGGTCCGGGAGTATAAATTCTATATCATAGTTCCTGCCTGTGATCTCTGCAATTGCCACTTTAATAGGAAGAGTGTACTTCTTACTTATATAATTTAATCCCATCTGCTGGCTCGGAACCAGGATATACACAGTATTCTCCTGTATGCTATGTACTGTCAGCGGCTTCAGCCAGGTACTGAATGAAACCTCCGACAGCTCATGTTCTATTTTTACCGTATATAGGATCTCGTCCCATTTTTCTGCTATGTCGTTCATTGAATATTTCTCCTTACATTCCGATTAGGGTAAAATATTGGAATTTATCCACATTTTGGCCTATTTCCAAGCCAGATTCCTGATTTTGGACGCAATGAGGCCACTGCCTCTGGATATAATATTAAACTAATTTCTGCAATTTATCAATCAAAAATTTTAGAATTGTGAGTAACTTTCCTGATTATGTGGATAACATCCCGTGGAAAAGCGGTGGACAAGGGTGTGGATAGATGTGAATGCATGTGATTATAGGTTTTGGTTTCCACATAGATGTGAATAACTGTGAAAATGTGTATTAACATAGCTGAGACCTTGAAAATAAAGGATATGTGAATAATTATCAATATATTTTCACAGCTGGTCCAAAAGTTATGCACAAGTTATCCACATTGTGTGGATAACGTTACGTAAACTGGTGTGGATAGTGGAAATTATTTTTAAAAAATATAAAAAAATCAAGTATTTACTTGACTTCCCATAATTTTATGAATATAATTGAAATGATGTTTTTTAACAAAAAAAACTGTTTACCATTTCGAATAGATATGAGGGGCAGATAAAGGAGGTGCCAGATTATGAAAATGACATTCCAACCAAAAAAACGCTCAAGATCAAAAGTTCATGGATTCAGAGCTAGGATGAGTACAAAAGGCGGAAGAAAAGTTTTAGCTGCCAGAAGAGCAAAAGGAAGAAAAACATTATCAGCATAGGCCGCATATTTGTGGCCTTTTCTTCTCTTTGTAAAACTTGATAAGGATGGCTTTATGAAATTTTCAGAATCGTTGAAAAAGAACAGGGATTTCCAGACGGTATACAGGAAAGGCAGTTCCAGAGCTAATAAATATCTGGTGATGTATATTGCCGAAAATAACCTGGAGAGGAACCGTTTGGGGATATCTGTAAGTAAGAAGGTCGGGAACAGTGTCGTGAGACATCATCTGACAAGACTGTTAAGGGAAAGCTATCGCCTGCATGAAGAAGAGTTTAAATGTGGATATGATATAATAACAGTTGCCAGGCCCACAGCAAAGAGTATAAGCTACAGGGAAATGGAGAGTGCGCTTCTGCATCTGGCCGGGCTTCATAAAATATTAACAGAAAAGATCTGATGGATATGAAAAAAATATTAATCACTATGATTAAATTATATAGAAAATATTTATCACCACTAAAGAGGACAAAATGCCCTTATATTCCTACCTGTTCTACATACGGGCTGGAAGCGATTGAGAAATATGGTGCAATTAAAGGAACGATTCTGGCCTGCTGGAGAATACTGCGGTGTAATCCGTTTTCAAAGGGCGGTTATGATCCGGTTCCGTAAAATCCGTAGAAGAGGTAAGAATCAGGAGGAACAATCACAATGTTATTAACAAAGAGTACAACATTTATTCTGGGACCGATAGCCAGTGTCCTGGGCTATATTATGAATGCCATTTTCAGCTTCTTAAGCTTGATGACAATTCAGAATATAGGTCTCACAATTATTTTGTTTACATTTATCATCTATATGCTGATGATGCCGCTGACAATTAAGCAGCAGAAATTTTCAAAGCTTTCAGCTAAGATGAACCCGGAACTTCAGGCAATACAGAAGAAATATAAAGATAAAAAGGACCAGGCGTCCATGATGAAGATGAATGAGGAGACCCAGGCAGTTTATGGGAAGTATGGCGTGTCTCCTATGGGAAGCTGTCTCCAGCTTTTGATTCAGATGCCGATCCTCTTTGCATTGTATAAAGTAATCTGGAATGTGCCGGCATACGTTACACAGGTAAAAGATGCGTTTATCCCCCTGGTGGACAAGCTGGCTGGCAATAGTGCAGCTCAGACATTTTTAAATGATTATGCAGCCCAGGCCCAGGTCAACTTTGAAAAGATGGGCTTTACAGCTGATTCCATTGTGGATGTCCTCTATAAGTTTAAACCGGAAAACTGGACAGCGCTTTCATCTCAGTTTCCTGATCTGTCATCAGTAATAGGCAGTGTTCAGGGGCAAGTGGACCACATGAACTATTTCCTGGGACTGAATATAGCAGATTCACCGTTCAGTATTATACAGAGCGGTATGGCTTCAGGAGCAATCTTGCTTGTAATAGGGGCGCTTCTTGTACCTGTTCTGGCAGGTGTGACTCAGTGGCTTAATACAAAGCTGATTCCTCAGGCTGATACGGGCAACCAGAATACAGGCACTATGGGCAATACCATGAAAACAATGAATACAGTAATGCCTATCATGTCAGCTGTATTTTGTTTTACACTTCCTGTAGGTATGGGCTTATACTGGATCGCAGGTGCTGTAATACGTTCTGTCCAGCAGGTGATCGTGAACAAGCATATGGACAAAGTGGATGTGGATGAGCTTGTTAAGAAGAATCTGGATAAAGTTAATAAGAAACGTGCTAAACAGGGGCTGCCGCCTCAGAAGATTACAAATCAGGCAAAAACTAATGTAAAGAATATCCAGAATCCTCAGAACAGCCAGAAAAAGCAGATCACTGCTGAGGAAAGAGCAAAAACCATTGAGAAGTCTACAGAGTACTACAAGAGCGGCAGTGCGAAGCCGGGAAGCATTGCGTCTAAGGCGAGGATGGTAGAACAGTTCAACGAGAAGAATAAGAAAAAATAAATTAGGAGGGCTTGTTATGGAGGAGTATATCAGAGTTTCAGCGAAGACTGTGGACGATGCTATAACAGAAGCATTGATTCAGCTGGAAACCACCAGTGATAACATTGAGTATGAAGTGCTTGAAACTGGAAGTTCAGGATTTTTCGGTATAGGCAGCAAGCCGGCTGTTATCAGAGCCAGAAGAAAGAAATCTGAGGATGAGCTGTTTGCTGAACTTAAGCTTCAGGAAGAGAAGAAGGCTGAAGTCAGGAAGCAGGAGGCCAGAAAACCGGAGCCGAAGAGACAGGAAGTAAAGAAATCTGAGCCCAGGAAACAGGAAATCAAAAGAGAAGAGAAAAAAGAAGAGCCTAAAAAAACAGACGTCAGAAAGACAGAACCGAAAGTCCCCGTAAATGAAGAAGAAGCAATTTCCCGTGCCAAAAAGTTTTTAGATGATGTCTTTAAGTCAATGGACATGAATGTGCAGATAAACGCCGTGTTTGAAGATGACAATATGATCGTAGATCTTTCAGGCGATGATATGGGAATATTGATTGGAAAAAGAGGACAGACGCTTGATTCACTTCAGTATCTGACCAGCCTTGTTGTAAATAAAGGGAAATCAGCGTATGTAAGGGTTAAAGTGGATACTGAGAATTACCGGAACAGAAGGAAGGAAACTCTTGAGAACCTTGCAAGGAACATTGCAGGAAAAGTAAAGAGGACCAGAAAGCCGGTGTTCCTTGAGCCTATGAATCCGTATGAGAGAAGGATCATACATTCCGCGCTTCAGAACGATCCTTATGTGTCAACACACAGCGAGGGTGAAGAGCCTTACCGCAAGGTTGTAATTACTTTAAAAAAATAAATACAGCAGTATATAAGAGAATGTTATTCCTGGTCAAAGCACGAATAATCAATAGGATTGGTTAATTATGCCCGGAAATAACATTCTTTTTTAGTGTCAGGAGGTATTTTTATGCAGGGAGATACAATAGCGGCTGTCTCTACGGCCATGAGCAGTTCAGGGATAGGCATAATCAGGATAAGCGGGAGTGAATCATTTGCCATCGCTGACAGGATCTACAGTTCAAAGGGTGGCAGGAAGAGGCTGTCTGACCAGAAATCCCATACTATACATTACGGTTTTATAAAAGACGGGGATGAGGTAATAGATGAAGTACTTGTGATGCTGATGAGAGGGCCAAGGAGTTACACCGCCGAGGATACAGTTGAAATAAACTGCCACGGAGGTGTCTACGCTATGAGGAGGGTCCTTGATACAGCTGTAAAAAACGGGGCCAGACCTGCAGAGCCGGGAGAGTTTACTAAGAGAGCTTTTTTGAATGGAAGACTTGACCTGTCCCAGGCAGAGGCCGTCATGGATATTATACAGGCTAAAAATGAATATGCGCTAAAGAGTTCTCTCAGCCAGTTGAAGGGGTCTGTGAGGGAGGCAGTCAGGAGCATCAGGGAGAAGATCATATATCATATTGCATATATTGAGTCAGCCCTTGATGATCCGGAGCATATCAGTCTGGAGGGATATCCCGGAGAACTGGACAGTGTAGTTGATGAACTGCAGGGAAAGCTGGGCAGGCTGATTGATTCTGCTGAGGACGGCAGGGTCATGGCAGAGGGCATCCGGACAGTCATAGTGGGCAAACCAAATGCAGGCAAGTCTTCTCTTATGAATCTGCTTGTGGGGGAAGAGAGAGCCATCGTCACTGACATAGCGGGGACCACAAGAGATATCCTGGAGGAGAATATAAGCCTGTCAGGCATCAGCCTGAACATAATAGATACGGCAGGGATCAGGGATACAAAGGATGTGGTGGAACAGATCGGCGTATCCAGGGCAAAGGAGTATGCGAAGGATGCAGATCTCATCATTTATGTAGTGGATGCATCTACTGGTCTCGATGACAATGATGAGCAGATCATAGAGATGCTCAGAGGAAGGCAGGCTATCGTACTGTTAAATAAAGCAGATCTGGAGGCTGTTACTACAGAAGAGATGCTCTCTGATAAGGTGGAAGGACCTGTCATATCTATATCAGTTAAAGAAAATACAGGAATCGGAGAGCTGGAAAACCAGCTGAAGAGTATGTTTTATAAAGGAGATATTTCCTTTAATGATGAGGTGTATATTACTAATATAAGGCATAAGGCGGCTCTTGTCAGCGCTAAAGAGAGTCTTTCTCAGGTGAGGGACAGCATAGCAGTGGGAATGCCGGAGGATTTTTATTCTATAGACCTGATGAGCGCCTATGAAGAGCTTGGAACTATTATAGGTGAGAGTGTCGGGGAAGACCTTGTAAATGAAATATTCAGCAAATTCTGCATGGGTAAGTGAAAAGGAGGGGCGGCAGCCGTCAGATGAGGCTGCCGTTTCAGAGAAAGGAAAAGACAGATGAACACGTTGGTTGAAAATACAGATATTGTTGTGGTGGGAGCAGGACATGCAGGCTGTGAGGCGGCGCTGGCATGTGCAAGGCTGGGGCTGGATACCATAGTATTTACTGTCAGTGTAGACAGTATTGCGCTGATGCCCTGTAATCCTAATATCGGCGGCAGCTCAAAGGGACACCTGGTCAGGGAGATAGACGCCCTGGGAGGCGAGATGGGCAAAAATATAGACAGGACATTCATACAGTCTAAGATGCTCAATAAATCAAAAGGGCCGGCAGTACATTCACTCAGGGCGCAGGCGGACAAGGCAGAGTACAGCAGGAGAATGAGGAAAATCCTTGAAAATACCGACCATCTTCAGATCGTTCAGGCAGAGGTGACGGAGATCATTGTAGAAGACGGTGTGTTAAAAGGGGTAAAGACATATTCCGGAGCTGTATATAACTGCAGGGCATGTATACTCTGTACAGGCACGTATTTAAAGGCCAGGTGTATATATGGGGATGTGAGTACCTATACAGGGCCAAACGGCCTTCAGGCTGCAAACTATCTGACAGATTCACTAAAGGCAAATGGGGTGGAGATGTACAGGTTTAAGACAGGGACGCCGGCCAGGATAGATAAAAGATCTGTAGATTTTTCTAAGATGGAAGAGCAGTTCGGGGATGAGAGGATAGTACCGTTTTCTTTTTCTACTGACCCTGAAGAGGTTCAGATCGAACAGGAATCCTGTTGGCTGACTTATACAAATAAAAAGACACATGAGATAATACGTGCAAATCTGGACAGATCACCTCTGTATTCAGGTATGATAGAAGGTACCGGCCCCAGGTACTGTCCGTCCATAGAAGATAAAGTGGTTAAATTCGCGGATAAGGACAGACATCAGGTTTTTATTGAGCCAGAAGGCCTGCACACAAATGAAATGTATGTGGGAGGGATGTCCAGCTCACTGCCGGAGGATGTCCAGCATGAAATGTATCACTCTGTGCCTGGGCTTGAGAATGCAAAAATAGTGAGAAATGCGTATGCTATAGAATATGACTGTATCAATCCCAGACAGCTGTCAGCCACTCTTGAGTTTAAATCTATAAGAGGACTGTTCAGCGGAGGTCAATTCAATGGAAGCTCTGGGTATGAGGAGGCAGCTGCCCAGGGACTTGTAGCAGGCATAAATGCTGCACTGGAAGTAAAAGGCAGGGAACAGATCATTCTGGACCGTTCACAATCTTATATAGGAGTTTTGATAGATGATCTTGTTACAAAAGAGAACAGAGAGCCATACAGGATGATGACATCAAGATCAGAGTACAGGCTTCTGCTGAGACAGGACAATGCCGATCTGAGGCTGACACCTGTGGGGCATGAGGCAGGGCTTGTCTCAGACGAGGTATACAGGGCTCTGCTGGAAAAAAAGAAGATGATAGAAGATGAGATAAACCGTGTGGAGAATCTCCATGTAGGGGCAAATAAGACGGTGCAGAGCTTCCTTGAGGCCCACGGCAGCACACCTCTTAAGACAAGTGTCACTATGGGAGATCTTGTAAGGCGCCCTGAGCTGGATTATGAGATGCTTAAGGAAATAGATGAGGACAGGCCCGAACTGCCCTGGCAGGCAGGAGAGCAGGTAAATATAAATATTAAGTACGAGGGATATATAAAACGCCAGTTAAAGCAGGTAGAGCAGTTCAGGAAGCTGGAGGAAAAGAAGATACCGCCGGATATTGACTATGATGATATACAGAGTCTGCGCATCGAAGCGAGACAGAAGCTCAAGCTGTATGGTCCGGTTTCAATAGGGCAGGCTTCCAGAATATCGGGTGTATCGCCAGCGGATATCTCAGTTTTACTCGTATATCTGGAGCAGAGAAGATACAGAGGAGGGCAGTAGTATGGAGAAGATAGAAAAGAACCACGTTTTGACGGAAGGGTGTGAATCTCTGGGAATTCAGCTTTCTAAAAAACAGGAAGAACAGTTTGCAAATTATTACAACATATTGATTGAATGGAATCAAGTGATGAATCTCACAGGGATTACTGATTATGATGAGGTCATGAGAAAGCATTTTGTTGACAGTCTCTCAATAGTAAAAGCTATTGATATTAATAAACGCAGCGCTCTTTTGGACGTAGGAACCGGGGCAGGTTTTCCGGGCCTTCCACTGAAAATCGTGTATCCTCATCTGAGAGTTGTGCTTCTGGATTCTCTGAATAAAAGGATAAATTTTTTAAATGAAGTGACGGCAAAGCTGGGTCTTACAGGAATAGAGACAATACATGGGAGAGCTGAGGACTATGCAAGGCAGAAGGACTACAGGGAGCAGTTTGATATTGTAGTATCCAGGGCGGTTGCAAATCTGGCATCACTGTCTGAATATTGTATACCGTATACAAAAAACAAGGGACTGTTTATATCATATAAATCGGGAAATGTGGATACAGAATACAAAGAGGCAAAAAAAGCAGTTTTTTTATTGGGGGGCAGAGAAAAAGAGGTAGTTAAATTTATGCTGCCGGGCAGTGATATAGAGAGAAGTCTGGTAGTTATAGAAAAGGTTAAGAGTACCCCTAAAACTTATCCCAGAAAAGCAGGACTTCCCGCCAAAGAACCCATAAAATAAATGCAGGCTCAGCATCAAACACGCTCTGACGGGAATAAATAAAAATACCGCTTCCCTCACTGTATATGTTAACAGTGCAGGAAGCGGTATTTTCTGTCTTATAAGAACAAACTCATATGCTGGTAAAGTTCATCTGGTGTTTCAAGCTGAGGCAGCATTTTAGCATCATTGATATAATCTGCTTCAATTGACGGATTCACAGCCAGATAACTATCGGCAACAGCGATACTGTCATCACGTTTTTTTCCGTTGATTATAAATATACTGTTATTGATCTCTTTTAATGCATGGCTTATATTTGCATTTACATAGAATCCATTCAGGCTGGAGAGAAGATATTTGCCGCCGCTTTTGCCAAGGTGTGCTGCTTCATGATAGGCGTCTATATAACGCTGCTGCAGTCTGAAAGGATTATATAAGTATTTTTCAGTAAAGCTATATTCTATATTGCTTCTGTTGACAATTATGTTGTATACGGCTGTTCCGATTATGGGCATATCCAGAATAAACTTAGTAACTTTTGATCTCTTACCGGGTATACTGCTGAGTTTCATAAGACTTTCCGGATTGATCATGACAATTCTGTTAAAGAGCGCGGGATCATTATGACAGGCCATCACAACAAAGCTGGAACTGATACCGGTTGCAGCGACATCTGTCTTCTGTCCAATCACCTGTTTTACAAAATCTGATACCAGCTGGACATAGAGAAAATTCGTATATGTCATGTTTGGTTTATCGGAACGTCCACAGCCAATTAAATCAATCGCATACACAGTGTGATCTTTAGAAAATTTCCTGATTACTTCATGCCACTCATAGGCAGAAGAATACGGGGCTAAATCGTGGATCAGCAGCAGAGGCGATCCACTCCCTGTTTTTGTATAATATATATTTCCAAAGCGCCAGTCAAAATGTTTTCCGGCACGTGGCTTTAGTAGATTATTCACAGTTGCTGCAGCACTGATAAAGTGATTAATCAGGTGCAAAAGCCCCATTGCGAGAGTAGTTACGATAAACGTTGTTTTTACTTTGTTTTTCATATGGGTAATGCACTCCTTTCAGATGAGAATATATAGTATATTATAGTCCAAAACGACCGAAGATACAATCTTTTTATTTACCTGTCGCGGGAGTCAAAGTTAGCTGAGTTACTGTTCACTCTGTGACCAGTAACACGCTTCGCGATGCACAGAAACGGCCAAAAGCGCCGTTTCGCGCTGCAGCCCTCGGGATTTTCGTGCAAAATACGCACGAAAACACCTCGCGGGACGGTGACGTGTGAATGGTAACTCAGCTGGTTACTATTCACAGAGTGTACAGTAACTTTGGCTATTCTGATTATAGGGTTTGCAAATATCTCTAAATTAAGCTATTATATATAATATGTAAAGAAACTTTAAAATCATGTGTTCTAAAATACCTGTGAAAGGAAGATGATATAAAATGCTGGAAGAATATATATATGGAAACTTGAAAGAAATTAATGAAGAACTTGAAAAGATAGATGAACAGTATAATAAGAATAAAAGTGAGCAAGATATACTTAAAATGGAAATACGTAAAATACAGGAGGAGTCTGATATAGATTTTGAAATATTTTCTCCCAGAAATTCAGGAAATGTTTATAAAAATAAAGTCAGTACTATGAGTGAAAAGCTCCGGTTGATTAAGATTGAAAATGATAAACTGGACGAAAAGAAAATCGTGTATTCCGATAAAAAGAAATTGTTTGAGGCGCTTAAGGAAGATTATGAAAAATTAAAAAAGTAGGTTTTTAATGAAATCTGTAAAAGCACAGAAACAGCTGACTGCAGAATTATTGAGCTGTTTCTGTATTTTTTGGCTGTTACGAATTAAAATTAATTAATAGTAAGAGAGTATATTAACTCTTTTACAGTTTCGTTACTTTTAGGGTATGTTCTTGTGCCGTCACTACTTTCCAATGTAAGGCCTAATTTTTCCATTAACCTATACGAGTTGGTATTTCTATAATCACAATTTGCAGTTAATTTAGTAACACCTAATTCATTTATGGCAAAGTCTTTAACAGCAGCAGCAGCTTCCAAAGCGTAACCTTTTTTCCAATATTTCTTGTTAACGATCCACCCAAGTTCGCCTTCTGATTTGTCCTTATTTAGTGCAACAGATACAGCTCCTATTTGTGTTTCATTAAGTATAATTGCAAATTCATAGAAATCAGGATTTTCTTTTGACCATTCCTCAGTAACCCTTGTTAAAAATTGAATTGTTTTTTCTTTAGTATCATGAGGCAGCCAAATCATAAATGTTGAGTTTTCTTCGTCTGATGAATACTTATAGACTGTTTCTAAATCTTTAAGCCTTAGTGGACGTAATAACAGCCTGTTTGTTTTGATTTCATAGTACATAAGGGTTACCTCCAAAGATAAATTGATTTTAAAATGATTTGTAATTGTTTAGTACCTTCACAGTTACATGCAAAAATACATTTTAAATTGCCTGCGGATAGAAATTTTGCACTCTTGACTCATTTTTTACAGACCGTGTAGTAAATGCAAAGACCTGTTGTATAGTTACAGTGATTTTACATTGTATCTGTGAAAAAAGCAATCTAAAAGATTAAATGTAGTAAGAATGTTTCACGTGAAACATTCTTACAAATATTAATTTTTACTAAAAAATGTTTCACGTGAAACATTTGCTATAGCCTTATAAGAAAAAGGATGCTATAATGAGACCGTGATAGAAAAGGGGGATTTAATAATATGGGAAGAACCATTGTTATTGCCAATCAGAAAGGCGGAGTTGGAAAGACAACTACAGCTATAAACTTATCCGCATCTCTGGCCGAACTTGGTCAGAAAGTTATGATTATAGATATGGATCCCCAGGGAAATACTACTAGTGGACTAGGAGTTGAAAAAGAAGAACTGGAAAATACAGTTTACGAGTTATTGCTAGGCGAAACAAGTATAGAAAACTGCATGATAAAAGATGCTTTTGAAAATTTAACTATAGTTCCTTCTAATATTAATCTGGCGGCAGCGGAAATTGAATTAATTGGTGTTGATGAAAAAGAGTATATATTAAAAAAAGAAGTGGAAAAGATAAAAAAAGATTATGATTTTGTTCTAATTGATTGTCCGCCGTCTTTAAGTATGCTTACAATTAACTCTATGTGTGCTGCAGATACAGTTTTGGTTCCTATACAATGTGAATATTATGCGTTGGAAGGACTTACACAGCTGATGCATACTATTAATCTTGTGCAGGAGCGCTTAAATCCGGAGCTTGAAATAGAAGGTGTGGTTTTTACCATGTATGATGCCAGAACAAATCTTTCATTACAAGTAGTGGAAAATGTGAAAAGTAATCTTAAACAGAATATCTATAAGACAATTATTCCGAGAAATATAAGACTGGCTGAAGCTCCGAGCTATGGCAAGCCTATAACAGAATACGATCCTAAGTCTACCGGCGCCGAAAGTTATCGGTTACTGGCGGAAGAGGTTATACATAGAGGAGAAGAAGAATGGCAGTAAAGAAAACAGGTTTGGGAAAGGGGCTTGATTCTCTTATTCAGATACAGAGCCCAAAGAAAGCTGCATCTGAACCAAAACAATCGGCTGTAGTTGAAAAGGTAGTAAAAAAAGAAGAAGTGATGTTGAAAATAACTGAAATTGAGCCAAACAGAGAACAGCCCAGAAAAAGCTTTGATGAAGATTCACTTCTGGAGCTGGCAGAGTCAATCAAGCAGTTTGGAGTTATACAGCCATTAATTGTACAGAAAAAAGATGATTATTATGAAATAATTGCAGGCGAAAGAAGATGGCGGGCTGCAAAACTGGCAGGGTTAAAAGAAATTCCAGTTATAGTAAAACAGTATACAGAACAGGAAATCGTAGAAATCTCATTGATTGAAAATATTCAAAGAGAAAATTTAAATCCTATAGAAGAGGCACAGGCATATAAAAGGCTGCTGACAGAATTTAAATTAAAACAGGATGAAGTTGCCGAAAGAGTTTCTAAAAGCCGTACAGCTGTCACTAATTCAATGAGGCTGCTGAAATTGGATGAGCGAGTACAGCAGATGGTCATAGATGATATGATTTCTACAGGACATGCAAGAGCGCTGCTAGCATTAGAAGATAAAGATCAGCAGTATCATGTAGCTACCAGAATTTTTGATGAAAAACTGAGTGTGAGGGAAACTGAAAGGCTCATGAAGAGCCTGCAGAGCCGCGAACAAAAGGAAGTAAAGAAAAAACCAGAGATAGAGAACGCTTTTATATATAAAGATATAGAAGAAAAAATAAAAGGAATTTTGGGTACCAAAGTTTATGTAAATCATAAAACAGGCAACAAAGGAAAAATAGAAATAGAATATTATTCTAATGAAGAGCTGGAGCGGCTTCTGGAATTATTCGAAACAATTAAATAGAGGAGAAAGCAGATGGAAAGTGGAATTTTAAATGCAATAGGAATTGATCCTGGAATTATTCTGATAGTTGTTATACTGTTTATGCTTATTCTTTTCCTTTATATGGTTAAGCTTTCTTTCAAGATGTCCCGGTTTACAAAGAAATATAAACAGTTTATGAGAGGCAAAGACGGCATTTCTCTGGAGGCGGCTTTTATAAAGAGCTTCAACCAGCTTGATACGCTCACAGAATCCAGTAAAAATCATATGGAAGAAATCCGCAGGATCAAAGAAATCCAGGATAAGACATTAAATAAAACTGCGATTGTAAAGTATGATGCTTTTAAAGAAGTAGGCGGCAAACTCAGTTTTGCTTTAGCTATGCTTGATAAGGATAACAGTGGATTTGTCCTGAATGCTATACACAGCAGAGAGGGATGTTATACTTATATAAAAGAAATTGTGAACGGAGAATCATATATAGTTCTCGGAGAGGAAGAAAAAGAAGCGCTGCGCCAGGCAGTGAACGCCCATGTAGATATCTGACAGATATGCTGTGGTAATAATCATATAAACTTATAAAAAGCTGTTGAAATATTTCGTTATCATTTCTCTTTACGAATTGGAAGAAATGGGGTATGATAAGAAATACCAACAGCTTTTTTGATTAGGCCCTTCCCTACGGGGAATATTAAGAATAAAGGTAGCTGTCAAGGCAATGAACAGTTACAAATAAAGTATGAAGCAGAGAGGAAAAAAATATGTTAGATATAAAGTTTGTCAGAGAAAATCCGGATGTAGTAAAACAGAATATTAAAAATAAATTTCAGGATAAAAAACTGGAATTAGTGGATGAGGTTCTTAAATTAGACCAGCAGAATAGAGATATAAAAAAGGAAGTAGAAGCTTTAAGAGCCGACAGGAACAGATTGTCTAAACAGATCGGTACCCTGATGGGACAGGGAAAGAAGGAAGAAGCCGAAGAAGTAAAAAAACAGGTGGCATCCCAGGCTGACAGGCTTGCAGAGCTTTCAGATATTGAAAAAGAAGTAGAAGAAAAAGTTAAAAAGATTATGATGGTAATTCCAAATATTATTGATCCGTCAGTTCCTATTGGAAAGGACGACAGCGAAAACGTAGAGCTGGAGAAGTTTGGAGAGCCGGTAGTGCCGGATTTTGAAATTCCTTACCATTCAGAAATAATGGAAAGCTTCGGCGGTCTGGACTTGGACAGCGCCAGAAAAGTGGCTGGAAACGGCTTCTACTACCTTATGGGGGATGTTGCGAGGCTTCATTCAGCTGTAATATCTTACGCAAGAGATTTTATGATCGACAGAGGATTTACGTACTGCGTTCCTCCGTTCATGATCAGAAGTGATGTGGTGACAGGCGTAATGAGCTTTGCTGAGATGGATGCAATGATGTATAAGATCGAAGGTGAAGATCTTTATCTGATCGGAACCAGCGAGCACTCCATGATAGGAAAATTCATTGATACTATTATCGCTGAGGATAATCTGCCACAGACCCTTACAAGCTACTCACCCTGCTTCCGTAAAGAAAAAGGAGCACACGGGATAGAGGAGAGAGGTGTATACCGTATACACCAGTTTGAAAAACAGGAAATGATCGTAGTATGCAAGCCGGAAGACAGCAAGATGTGGTTTGAAAAGCTGTGGAGAAATACAGTTGATCTGTTCCGTTCTTTAGACATACCAGTGCGTACACTTGAATGCTGCTCTGGTGATCTGGCAGACCTGAAAGTGAAGTCTATAGACGTGGAGGCATGGTCACCGAGACAGAAGAAGTATTTTGAAGTGGGCAGCTGTTCTAATCTTGGGGATGCACAGGCAAGAAGGCTGAAAATACGTGTGTCCGGACAGGATGGAAAGTATTTTGCACATACTTTGAATAATACAGTGGTAGCGCCTCCAAGAATGCTGATCGCTTTCCTGGAAAATAATCTGAATGCGGATGGAAGTGTCAGCATACCGGAAGTACTCAGGCCATATATGGGCGGTAAAGAAAAGATTGAGAAAAAGTAAAATAGTCAGCAGTGTAAATAATAAAGTATTGTAAAAGGGGTGAACAGGTGCACAGTTATTTAAGGGCAATTGGATTTAGTAATATAAAAAGAGATAAGGAATTAGAACCGCTTTTGAAGGAAGTATCCGATCATTGCGATAAAAAGGTGGCTGTAAAAGAAGATACAGGAAGTGAATTTATAGAATTGTCCAAAGAATTTGGGCCGGATATTGGAATTACGGTCTGCGGGGAGAAGGATGAGGATGGTTTTCACAGAGAGTATTATTTTCCTTATATGAAAGGAAGCGGAGTCACCACAAGAGAAGATGTAGGGATAGAAAAGCATGGGCCAAGAGATTCTTATGCAGGCGTATGTGAGGATATGAGAGTCGGAGTTTCCCTCATATTTTATCTGCAGAATGCCGCTGAGTATAAGAAAGAATGCTTTCAGTATAAGATAAAAGGAAAGAGTGTCAGTACCACATTTGCAGGTCTTTCCCTGCAGGGAAAGGTTCTGCTGCCTATCTGTAAAAGTAAAGAGCAGATCGTGTCGGACAGAGAAGCGACTGCAAACCGCAGCCATCTTATAGCTGCTGCGCGCAAAGGCGATGAGGAGGCCATGGAAAGCCTGACCCTGGAAGATATAGATACTTATACAATGGTTTCCAGAAGAATCCAAAATGAGGATGTCTTCACAATTGTAGATTCCTTCTTTATGCCTTATGGAATGGAATGCGACCAGTATCAGATACTGGGAGAGATACTGGAGTGCCAGAAGCAGTCAAATTCTGTGACAGGCGAGAAAATATTCCAGATGAGGATAGACTGCAATGGGATGCAGTTTAACATCTGTATAAATGAGAAGGACCTTCTGGGAATCCCGGAAGAGGGCAGAAGGTTTAAAGGAACAGTATGGCTGCAGGGCTGTCTGAACTTTTCATGATTTATATAGGTAAATAACATCATAAAATATAGGAGAGATGGATATGATATCTGCAGAGTCGCTGTGGGTTCGTATCCATTTTTCTTTTGTAACTGTTCAGTACCTTCACAGTTACATGCAAAAATCCATTTGAAATCGCCTTCGGCGATGGAATTTTTGCACCCTTGAATCATTTTCTCACGGTCTGTGCAGTAGATGCACAGACCTGCTGAATAGTTACTTTCTTTTACAATAAAATGAAAAAATATTAAAAAAAAGCAATTTTACACTTCACAAATGATTGAAAATGTGGTATAAATGTATAGTCGGGTTTTAATTGACCGATGTGTTTCTGTAGCTCAGCAGGATAGAGCGTCCGCCTCCTAAGCGGAAGGCCAGCGGTTCGAATCCGCTCAGGAACGCTGAGAATACCGCCGAAAACGTTGTGTTTACAAGGTTTTCGGCGTTTTCTATTTTCTGAAAAATTTTGAACTCATAGCAATTTACGATTAGCAGGATTTTAAGGCATCTTGCTAATGGAAATGCCCTTCCTGCTAATTTAAAAGGCGAGAGTTTCCAGTATAAAGGGGTGTTTTCTGAGATTAAGTAGTCCTGATTATGGCATCTTTGAATAGATTTTTATTTTTCTTTATAATGATGGAAAAGGATGGAGGTGCAGTTATGAGAGATAAAAAATATTATTTGTATGTGGATAGCCAAGAAAGAACACTTTTGTTACAAAGCCTTGTGGAATTGAAAAACGAACTAATTCAGCAAGGCAGATACACAGACTGTGTTGATGAACTTATTTTCAAGGTGACAAAAGCATCTGTAAAGAAAGTAAAAGTGGATAGGAAATCTTGTGGGTGCGTGATATAATTAAAAAGGCAAATTCTTTAGGTTACAATCGATGATAGGGTAAACGAAAAAGCAGTTTTGGCATTCCAGTAAACTGCCCTTTCGTTTACACTATTTTCGATTTGACCTAATTGAACAAAGTAAGCGTCCGGACAGCCAGTACCTATGGACTTTCAATCTTTTGCTCTTACTCTCGATTATACCGGATTCTTTGTGTAATTGCTACAGGAATCAAATGTTCTCTGATAAATAGGTATAACAATAAAACCTCAGTTCCTGAGGCTTTTGGAACATATGAAGGCTGAAGCATTTTAACACCTTTGCGGCATACGCATCTGAGGCTTTCCAAGATGGCCACCACAAGCGTAATGGATTTGGACAGAATCACAGTCTTCACATACACTGATGTTTGCACCATAGGCTCCGGTTTTGCAGTTCAAGATATTGCGGGAAACTTTTGCCTGTTCCGGAGAAGGAGAATATTTTTCAAGTTTTACCGTTCTACTCCCTGCTCCATCAGATGAGTTGCAAAGCTATGGCGCAGACAGTGTGGGGTTGCTTTCTTTGGGAGTTCAGCATCGGATACTGCCCGCCGCATCACTTACTCCAGTGTACTGACTGTCAGGTAATTGCCAGTAAATTTATTAGGAAACAGGATCCCACGGGGACGTTCTTTCTCAAACCAGTATTGTGTAAGGATATCCAGACAACGTTTAGATAGAATTGTATATCGGTCCATCCTGTTCTTCGTATCCCGGACATGAATCTGCTTATTTGAACGGGAAATATCATCATAATGCAGATGGATCACTTCAGAAACCCGCATTCCGGAAGAATACATCGTTGCAAACATGGCTTTATACTTGATATCATCGACAACTTCCAGCAGACGGTCGATTTCATCAATAGTCAGTACTGTTGGAAGCTTGTGTTCCAGAATCATGCGTGGAACTGTGATATCATCCCAAAGGATATGTAGGACATTCTGATAGAAAAAACGGATGGCTGAATTATAAAGATTCAGAGTTGTGGCTTTTAGTCCTTCCTCTTTTTTGGCAAGCAGAAAAGTCCTAACATCCTGACAGGTAAGTTCTTCCGGTCGTTTCGCTTGATATTTCAGGAAGTAAGAAACATAGTTCTTATAGCAACTGATGGAACGTTCTTTGAGGTTGCGGATTTTTCCGGCTTCCTCAAGCCGTTCTAAATATTTTTCGTACATAATAAAATCTTCCGTGTAAAATAAGTAGTAATCACAACACTGCTTGACACGGAGGCGCATTTGAGTCGTAAAACCGCTTGCCAACCAAGCGGAAGGGTGGTATTCTATTCATAGGCAGTGGGAAGGTCGATCCTGTTTGATTGTTTCGTTGTGGTGACTTAACAATACTACTTTTAGGACTTGCTTTCCACTGTTTTTTGTTATAGAAAACAGAAAATCGCTATGCCACAGCCTTGGCAGGCCATCGCGCAGCGATTTTGTTCAATTAGAATTTGTGGAGGTATTTTATGTTTAATGAAATATGCATATATGAGGCAAAACTGACCAAGTTAGATGAAATCGAAGAACTGATGAGGGAAGTAGCAGAATTTTACTTGGAGCAAGATGGTGTTATTGATGTACACTATATAAAACGTACTCACCGACAAAAAGATTTCAATGCAGTTAAAGAGGGAGAATTACCTGTTCGTCTTACAAGAAATGTAGGTAAGGTAACATATGTCTTGTATTGGGTGCTGGAAAATGAAGAAGCTCATGCAAGAGTTGGAAAACTTGGTATAGAAAAATTCTATAAACGTTGGAATAGGTGTTTAACCACAATGCCCAAAATAATCTTGGGTGAGAATATTGTTTGATTTACAAATTCCAGTTGTTGGGACTGGAAAATTGGAAGTTAGCAATTGGCAGAAATAAACGAAAAGGAGAAAGGCATGGCGGCAGTTACAACTTTAGGATTAGGAAAAACAATGGAAAAGAAACTTCATTCAGTTGGTATTCATTCAGCCGAAGAATTAATCGAAATTGGTAGCAAACAAGCTGTTTTTCGGCTCAAAGCGCAATATCCAAACACTTGTGTTGTCATTCTTTATCATTTGGAAAGTGCTATCCGTGGCATTGAAATTAAACAACTGGACAATACTTGTAAATCAGAATTAAAATCATATTTCAAACAATTATAACTTCCAGTTTGTCATTGAAGAAAAATTAAATAAAACATACTTATACATAGGCGATTGGTTAAAATAGCCAGTTGGCTTTTTTGCGTTCTAAGAATCCTACATAGCCGCCTGGCAAAGCGGCAAGATTGCCGAGTCTATGAATAATTTATAGTTTAGTCTGAATAACCTAAAGAAATGAGAATCACATTGACCTTATTGGTTATAATTATTATAATGATAAAAGAAGCAATAGAAGTAAAATATGATGGGGGTATATGCATATGATTAATTCTGAGATTAATGTCATAAAGGAAAAATTAGTATTAACCATAATGCTAAAACAAATATATCTTTTTGGTTCCTATGCAAAGGACACATATACTGAAGATAGTGATTATAATTTTAATCTTGTTGTACCGGATAATGCAGGAGATTAGATTGAACTTTCACAAAAAGCATATAAGTCTTTGAGGGGAGTGAGAAAACGACCAGTAGATATTGTAGTTGGTTATGAAAGTTCTTTTGAGACAAGGTGCAATGAAGAGACATTAGAAATAATATGTTATCATTGTCAACAGGCAGTTGAAAAGCTTTTAAAAGATTTACTGATTTCTAATAATAAAACGATTCAAAAAACACATGATTTAGAAATGTTAATTGCCTTATTACAGGAGGAATACGATATTCTAGAGGAAATATTGGACATTTGTGATAACCTAACACCCTATGGAGTGAAGAGTAGATATCCACAAGAATTATTTATTGAAGAGTTTCATGCTAAGAAAGCAATTGAAGAAATGAAACAGTTATTTGAATGAGGAAAGGATAAATAGTAACACATACCCAAACAGGATAGAACTATTTTTACACAGTAACATTACCCTAATTGTAAGTTTCCTGCTAACTGCTTGCTAATATGACGGGATAAAATTAGTTAATATCAGACGTAACGTGGAGGTACGAGATAACATTTGTAATCCACCGAAAACGTTGTGTTTACAAGGTTTTCGGCGTTTTCTATTTTGTGGATGCGTGATATAATTAAAAAGACAACTTTGAAGTTGGGGGAGGACAGATTATGAAATCAAATACAAAAAAATATGGTGTAGATATACTAATATTAGGTTTATCTGCACTTACAGCATATGGGATTGTCGGCATTTTTTATATGCTGCTTAAAATTGATATGGGAGCGCTGCCTCTTTTAGCACAAACCTTGGTAGGTGCATTTTGTGAATTTGGACTAATGGGACTAGGGGTAGTTATTATTTGCATACGCAACAAAGAAAGTTTTAAAAGTTTTGGATTAAAAAAGGAAAAACTATTGTTAACAATAGTGTTATCAGCACTTTCTTGTTTGCCAAGCTTCCTTTTGCATTTATTTACGAATGAACATATTTCCTATTTTCCATTGCAGAATGTCAATTTTACAAAACCAGTTTTAGCAGCAGGTTTTCCGGTAAATGTGATTGGTATGCTTATTATTGCAGTTACCTGGGGGTTCTTCGAAGGCTTTTCTTATGTTGTCATGTCTGACCGTATCAATAAGTTATTTCCCTCAAAGAGCCTGTGGACAGACAGGGGGGCAATCATTTGCGGTATATTTTGTTTGGTGGTACATATGCTTTTGGGGCAGTCTTACAGTATGATAGGCGCTGTAACTGAGTTTATATTAATCTACGGAATGTTAGTGTCTTACCGTTACACTGGTAATGCATGGGGATGTGTGCTGATTTTTCTTTTTTATTGGAGTGGAATTGGATATTAAAAAATTTTAGGTTTGCAGAAAAGGAGGAATTGCTATGCCTTGGTATTTTATTGTAGATACTTATATTGATGAACAAAAGGGACGTGGAGAATACGATGAGTATATTCATGATGTAAAGCCGATTGTAGAAAGTTATGGTGGAGAATATTTAGCAAGAACGGAAAATATATTTAGTTTTTGCGGCGGTAGAACTCCCCAACGTGTCATTCTGATTAAATTTAACAGCAAAGAAGATTTAGATGCCTGCTTCTCATCACCCGAATATAAAGCCATAATGTCAAAACGCATTAATAGCGTCGACAGCAGGGCTGTTATTGTGGAGGGAATTAAATAGAAAAGTCAACTTTAAATATGTGGGGGTTATGATGAAAAAATTATTTGATGCATTTCCATATTTAGAAAACGATAAAGTTATTATAAGAAAAATGGAATCAAATGACGTTGCAGCGTTGTCAGAGATAAGCAATAATGATAATGTGTATAAGTATATACCGCCTTTTCTGTATAAGAAGAGTAACAAAGTATTAGAGACTGCAATCAAAAATCTTGGCGGTAAAGATTTTGAAAATAAAAAGTATATAATTGCGGGGATTTATTTAAAAGATAACCCTAATAGACTTGTAGGTTTAGCAGAAATGTTTGACTATAAAAAGAGAGAAAATAAAATAACAGTGGGCTATCGTTTAAATGAGGATTACTGGAATAAGAAAATTGCAACAAACGTTTTAAAATTAATGGTTGAATATTTAGTAAATGAAGTTAATATTACTACACTTCAGGCATTTGTTATGCCAGAGAACGTATATTCATCAAAAGTGTTATTGAACAATAAATTTGTAAAAGAAGATTTTACTTTACAAGAAAAGAATTGGGGCGGTCAAGAAATTGTAACTGTTGACGTATACACATACAATAAGTATTAGACAACCTCCGGTTTGTCATTGAGCCAAAATTAAATAAAAAATAATTATAAATAGCTGATTGGTTTA
This sequence comes from Murimonas intestini, assembly GCF_024622195.1. Lineage (NCBI taxonomy): Bacteria > Bacillati > Bacillota > Clostridia > Lachnospirales > Lachnospiraceae > Murimonas > Murimonas intestini. The sequence continues at coordinate 30,111 of NZ_JANKBI010000021.1, read as the reverse complement.
AATATCCAGTCGGCTTTTTGTGTTTTAAGAATCTTACAATATAAAACTCATGTGGATCAGGTGAAAGAATTATGGTTATGTCCTGATAGACTGTGTTACCTCTCGCTGCAAAAGTTCACATTTGCAGACTTGATATTGTTCGTTCAAGCGGATATAGTATATTTAGTACGCATTGGGAGGTTAGAAATCCTTAAATATATGACTGCGGGGTAAGCGGCAGTTGAATGAATATATTTAATACCCAAAGGTACGTAAAAGTCTTTGGATATAAGATATAAGGAGTATAGAAACAACTCCGCAAGTAATAAAGGAGAACACTATGTTGAGTAAATATAAAATAATGATTGTTGATGACGAAAAAGAGATAGCAGATTTGTTAGAAGTATATCTGAAAAACGATGGTTGCACAGTTTATAAATTCTATAATGGTACAGAAGCTTTAAAATGTATTGAAGAAAAAGAAATAGACTTGGCAATTCTTGATATAATGCTGCCTGATATTGATGGTTTTCGTATTTGCCAAAAGATTCGGGAAAAGTATTATTTTCCTGTAATTATGCTGACGGCTAAAAGCGAAGATATAGACAAGATACAGGGTCTTACATTGGGGGCGGATGATTATATTTCAAAGCCGTTTAATCCATTGGAAGTAATAGCACGTGTAAGGACACAGCTTAGAAGATATAATCAGTATAATACTACACAAGCAGTTTCCAGTGAACCTGTAAGTTACGATAATAAAGGTTTATATATTTGTCCTGACAGTCATAAATGCACCCTGAATGGAATTGAACTGTCGCTGACTCCATTTGAATTTAATATACTTTGGTATTTGTGCAAAAATCACGGCAGAGTTGTTTCAGCGGAAGAATTGTTTGAAAAAATCTGGGGTGAAAAATTTTTAGAAAATAATAACAACACTGTAATGGCTCATATAGCAAGGCTTCGGGAAAAAATGTTTGAACTTCCACGCAAACCGAAATATATAAAAACTGTATGGGGGGTAGGGTATATCATTGAGTAATAAAAATATGTCAGTAAGCCGTGAAACACATAAACAAATGGCAAAAAAGAATGCAGTTAAATTATTAGCGGTATTGGTTGGTTTTGAAGTTGTCTTAGTTATGTTGTTTTTGTTGGCACTAATAATTGTTACTTCTGCGGATTGGTGGTATCATTCCGAGAATTTTGCAGTATGGAAACCATTATTGCGTGTGATAACATACGCAGTATTTGCGGGCTTATCCATTATGGGGTGTTACTATATTGCTTATCGTTTTCAGTTAAAACCATTGGAATATCTGGATGATGTAACAGAAGCGGCTCAACTTTTGGCAACACCAACAGAAGCTCCTGTTTCCTTGCCTCCTGATTTAAAAAAAATTGAAGATGATTTAAATACAGTTCGTATACAGACTTTAGAAAGTCAGAAAGCAGCTCAAGAAGCAGAGAAAAGAAGAGATGACTTGCTGGTTTACCTCGCACATGATCTGAAAACACCTTTAACCAGCGTTCTTGGCTACTTGAAGCTATTAGAGGATGAACCGAATATTTCACCTGAACTGATTTCAAAATATACAGGAATTGCCAGGGATAAGGCAGAACGATTAGAGGAGCTTATTAATGAATTTTTTGAAATCACTAGATTTAGTACAAACAAGTTGACTTTGGAACCTGCACTCACAAATTTGAGTCGAATGCTTATGCAGATAACTTATGAGTTTAATCCTGTTTTGAAAGACAAAAATTTGAAATGGAATATACAGATTCCAGAAAATATTGAACTTTTATGCGATGCAGATAAATTAGAACGTGCAATAGACAATTTGATTCGGAACGCAATAAATTACAGTTTTAATGATTCTATTATACAGTTTACTCTTGTTCAGCTAGAAAACAGTGTTCAAATCTGTGTAGAAAATACGGGCAATACCATTCCGCCAGAAAAATTAGAAAAAATATTTGAACAATTTTATCGTTTAGATATTGCCCGCTCCAGTAATACAGGCGGTGCAGGTTTAGGCCTGGCTATCGCAAAAGAAATCGTTGAGTTACATCATGGAATTATTACTGCTTACAGTGCAGATGAACGTATTCGTTTTACAATTCAGCTTCCCCTTGATTGTCAGAAAATCGTATGATTTAAGTCAGAAAGAAATCATAAGCAATAAGAAGAAACGAAAATATGGAAACTCCTTTCTTGATATAATTAGTGTATCAAGAAAGGGGTTTTTTATTATATACTACAGCAGGATATAAAATCGAAAGGGTGAATTAAGTGAAAAGAGAATATATGATTGGTAAGATTCGATATGCTGGATACCTGTTCATTATCATACAAGGGGTGATAATAGCACTTTTAGCTGTGTTTCTGTTAAATGAGCAATATATGTCTGAATGGCAAAAATATCCCCAAGGCAGTGAATCTACTGTAATATACCTAAAAAATGTAGCTCCTGAGAAACAAAAGGACATACAGCACTTTTTGACAGAAACTGCCGACCAGCAGAAACTATTTATTTCTCGTACAGATTTGATGCTTGATAATAACGGAAGTATAAAGGGCTACAAAATCGGAGTTTATGGAAATGTTGAAAATAATATCACAGATTTCTCTTTCCTTAATTGTGCTATTTTAAACTCTGAAAAATTAAGTACATTGCTAAACGCTGAAAATCCTGACAGTACTTTGGGTGTGGAAACCGGCAGCGTTAACAGTGTTGGAGATATTCCGCATTTCCGGTTTTATGAAAATGTGGTTGTAAAGCAGTTAGGAAGTCTTTTTAATGATAGTAAGACAGTTAATGGCCAATATAAAATAGTTGGTCTTAGCGAGAGTGAAGAAAAAGAATCATTTTTGCATATGTTGTCTGAAATAAGTGGACTATCCGAAAGTAATATTTTAGAAACAAGCGGCGGAAATAGTTCAAACAATCTTGTTATGCGAGATATATTGCTTGCTTTTTTTGCTGCACAAATTTTTCTGAATATTGTATTTTTTCTTGTAATCGCTATGAAAAATCTTCCGAAACAGGGAAAGCTTGTACTGCTCGGCTGGACTCGAACAGCATTTGCTAAGGAAATACTTGGAAATTTTTTCGTGTTTTCAATGTTAATAATACCTGTTTTAGTAGTTATTAATGGATTGCTTGGAGGTTGGGGCAGTTTTTCGGTTACTCTTTTAAGCCGATATGCTGCGGCAGCGTGTATTAATGTGGGATTGATTGGAGCAGAAATATTAATTTCCGCTTCCGTTATTTTGATTACAAAACCATTGGATGCCATTCATGGACGAATACCCAGGAAAGTTTTATATGGATTAGGAATTGTTGCCTATTTAGGGGTTAGCTTTGGGTTGATTTTTTGTGGAGCATATGTAGACCAGCCAATGAAAATGATCTCAAGGAATGCCAGTCTGTCACAGCGTTGGGAAACGGTATCACAATATCAATTACTCAGTGAGATTTCCATAGGGGAAGAGGCAGAATCATTTTCGGGCAATTCAAAAGAGTTGGATCAAAACTTGTATGATTGGTATTCGTCGATTGCGGAAAAGTCAGGGGTATATTTAATTCAGACGGAATATTACAACGAAGATATTCTTAAAATGTGGAATAGCAATCAAACTTATAAAGCAATACCCAGTGATCCGTTTTGGCTTTTTACGATATCGCCAAATTACCTTGAAACACTGGGGATACAAGTGGATGAGTCAGCTCTGGCACGGGCAAAAGAAGGCGCAAGATTGTATTTGATACCTGCTGGAATGAATGAGGAAGAAAAAGAACAGGTTTCAAAATGGGTGCAGGAAAAAGATACTAAAAGTATAAGTGATGGTGATATCCAAACCGCTTTTACGCAGCAGCCTTCGTTTCTGTTTATTGAATATGAATCAAAAGAAAAGCTTTTTACCTGGACAACAGACGATAAAAACAGTACAGAGGTAAACTCACCTGTGATTTATATAGCAACACCACAAAATATGAAATATACTGAAACAGAGAGTTTGAAAGCAACAGGCTTTAATGGGTATATCAAGTTTGCGGATAAACAATCTGCTATGGCCAGTACTGCTCCCTCTATATTGTCTGCATATCATCTTACTGATAATTCACTTATATTTACTGATGTTCAAAATTATATTGATGGATTACAGAAAGAATTAGGAACAACACTCCTTTGGTTTGGTATAATCTTTCTAATGCTGTTATTGATACTTTTAGGACTGCTGCTGACTCTGGCAATGGTTTTTAGAATTGCAAATCAAGAAAAAATCAATGTTAAAAAATTTCTGGGTTTTTCTTTCATGCAGTTATATGGAAAGCCAATGTTGATGTTGATTGTATGGTGTGTGATTGAACTCATAGCAATGCTGATCATAAGATCAAAATTTGGTTTGCTGCTGATTTTAGCTGTGTCATTAATTCAAGTTTTTATTTTTATCAAATTTATGGCACGGAATGAATTAAAAAATATAATAACTGCTTTTAAAGGAGAGTGAATGTTATGAATCTTATTGAAGTAAATAATGTTACAAAAAAATTTGGTTCAAGAACTATTTTAAAAGATGTTTCTTTTTGTGTAAAAGACGGTGAATTAGTGGCTTTAGTCGGACCATCTGGCTGTGGAAAATCAACATTGCTAAATATGATTGGTACATTAGAGCCTTGTGACAAAGGAGATATTAAGATTAATGGAAAAAGACTTCCTAAAATTAACAGCCGCCAAGCCACATTACTTCGGCGTGATACAATCAATTATCTTTTTCAATCGTATGCCCTTATAAATGATATAACAGTTACACAAAATCTGCTCATTTCTATGCACTTTTTAAGAATAAACAAAAAGGAAAAAATGGATCGTATTCGGAAAATATTGAAAACGGTTGGTCTGTTACATTTGTCGAATGCCGTAGTCAATACACTTTCTGGAGGTGAACAGCAAAGAGTAGCCTTGGCAAGAACAATTCTAAAGTCCGGAAAAATTATTTTGGCAGATGAACCAACAGGAGCCTTAGATGCACAGGCGGCAGAATTGTCATTTTCTCTGATAAAAAATTTAAGCCAAAAATATCATAAAACAATTATTATGGTAACACACAGTATTGACCTTGCTCAAAGAGCAGATAGAATTATTGATTTATCTGTTTATCATAAAGCAATCAGGAAAGAAGGTGCTGTGATTGAACGATAATATATCTGCATTTGATTCGAAAGAATATGATATGCAAATTAAACGTACACTTCCATACTATGATGAAATTTATCAGCAAGTGGTTGATTTAGTTAAGACCTGCAATCCTAATGCGTTAAATTGGCTTGATGTAGGATGCGGGACTGGTAAAATGGCTGAAATAGCTTTTAAAAATATTGAAGTAGAAAAATTTACTTTTTGTGATTGTTCATTTAAAATGCTTGAAATTGCAAAAGAAAGATTCACCTATCCAAATACAGAATTTATTTTATGTGATATTCAAGAAATATCATATTTTAATGAGTATAATGTTATAACCGCAATACAGGTAAACCACTATCTGCAGAGAGAAGAGCGTAAGAAAGCTGTCCAGAGCTGTTACCAGTCATTAAAAGAAAATGGCATATTTATAAGTTTTGAAAATTTTGCTCCATTTAGCGATTTTGGGGAAAAGATATATTTAAACAGATGGGAAGAGTATCAAAAGAAACAGGGAAGAACTTCTTTAGAAACCAATAACCATATAAACCGTTATAACAGGGATTATTTTCCTATTACCATAACTGAACATCTGGAATTGTTTAATAACTGCGGTTTTAGAGCTGCAGAAATTTTGTGGGTTTCTAATATGCAGGTTGGCATTTGGGGGATAAAATAAATTTCATGTCCAATTCGAATTTTTGAATGGAAAACATCCATCTCTTAAGCAGAAAGCCAGCGGTTAGAATCCTCTCAGAAACACTGAAAAGACGCTGAAGACCTTAACAGTAAGGTTTCCAGCGTCTTTTTAGCAATTTTTATTTCTACTCTATTAATAAATAATCCCTTTATCCCTCAGAATAGTAAGGGCGATCTGCGAGGCGGTTTTTCCATCTGCATTTTTGTCTCCCTGTATATTTACAGCAAACGCATAATTACTGCCCTCCGCCTCAGTACAGCCGATAAACCAGCCGTTTATGTCATTTCCTTCGATACTTCCTGTGCCTGTCTTCCCATACAGTCTGATATTTCCCATATCTGAAATAAGAAGTGCATTTTTTACAGCCTGCACATTTTGTTCTGTAAAATCCCATGCATCGCTAAAAAGGCGGGCCAGTAATTCTGCCTGCTCTACCGGTGATATTTTTAGAGAAGATTCAAGCCAAAACTCATCAAGTCCTCCGGACAGGTCGCGATTTCCGTATCCGATCTCGTTTATATATCTGCTGATCTCCTTGACTCCTGTTCTGCGGTCCAGCTCCTGGAAGTACCAGTTTACTGAATTTTTGAGAGCTGAATCCAGATTTTGGTCCTTGTTCCATGCTTCAAATGGATATTGTGTGTGATCCCATTCAATAAAAGAACTGGAATTAGATACAGAGCCTGCATCCAATCCAAAAAGGCCGCTGTATATCTTAAAAGTAGAATCAGGAGATACACGTTTTTCAGCTGTTTTTCGGTTGTAGATATTCCAGGAGTCAGAGGAGATATCATAGAGCACAAAGGTTCCGTCATAACCGGAAAAATAAGTAGACAGATCTTCATAAGCAACAGTCTTATTTGAAGAGATCTGATAAATATCATCAGCTTGGGCATTCAGGCTAAGGGCAGGAGCACAGCCCAGAACCAGGGCAGCTGCCAGAAGATAAGTGCAGATACCTTTTATTCTTACGTGTCTGGAATAGCCATTATAAGAGGCTATATTTACGATCCTTTTCTGGATCTGTTTCAGGCTTCCGCCTATGCCTGCCGCGGAAGAAAACGGTGCTGCAGGTACCTTGTCCGCAAAATGTATCAATGTCCTGCCATAGTCGGTGTAATCATTTTCATCCAGCAGGTTCAGCACAAATGTATCACAGGCAATTTCCCTGTCCGAGCGCATCTCTTTAACTGCGTACCAGATTATTGGATTAAACCAGTACAGAGTGCAGGCGGCATTCATAAGAAAATTGATCAGGGAATCAAAATGCCTGCAGTGTCCCAGCTCATGCAGAAGTATATAGCGCAGCGCCTTTTTTCCTGAGCGTGAATCATTAAAATCAGAGATCATATGTATTGGGACATATATCCTGGGATTTATCAGGCCGGCTGCCACAGGGGATTTCAGGAATGCCGTGCTGTATATGGGGATATTTCTTTTGCAGCCTATATCCCGGAGACATTGCCTGTATACAAGCCTGACAGCCCTGTTCTGTAATGGCAGCGCTGATTTTTTCAGAGCCCTGAGACGAAGCGAGGAACGTATCAGCAAAAAGAGCATTCCAAGTATTCCAAGGACCCAGACGGCACATACTGCGTACCAGATCAGGGAGGAAGCGTGGTTTGATACAGAGACTGAAAAATCCTCTGCCCAGTTTAGCGCACCGCTGCCTGTGACAGGTGATGATGGCACGGCAGGACTGGAAGAAGAATGCATGGTAAAATCAAATAATTTCCCTATCCAGCCATTAAAAATACCCTGATATGAAGTGTTTAAAGGAATAAATGGCATCGTAAGAAGAGCCAGAAACAGAAACCACAGATTATATTGTATCCTCTGTGAAACCTGGTTCTTCAGAATACGCTTGCTCAGGAAGAAAACGGCGGAAAAAAGCATCAGAAGAAGATTGCTGCTTAGAAAGTGCATGGTAAAAGAAGGAATCAGATTACCTGCCGGCATTTATGATCCCTCCTTCTTATTCCTCTCTGAGAGGAGTTTGTTTAAGCTGGCAATATCCTGATCCGTAAGATGGTCACTATCCAGGTATGCGGATACCATTGAAACGATGTTGCCGTCATAGTAGCGGTTCAGAAAACTGTCACTCTCATGGTTTACATATTCATCTTCTCTCACCAGCGGTGTATATACAAAGACCCGGCCCTGTTTTTCATATGTTACTGCACCTTTCTGGACAAGGCGCTTCAGCAGGGTCTGTATAGTTTTTGGCTTCCACTGTGTGGTGCGGGTCAGCTTCTCTGTCACTTCATTCGTGTTTATGGGCGCATGATTCCATACAACCTTCATGACTTCGAATTCTGCCTCGGATATCTGCGGCAATGATCTCATAATAATTCTCCTTAGTCTCAGAAGACAGGTAAAAGTTATTTTGAACTGATGTGTTTTTTTATGGCATCGAAGCTCTCCTTGCTGATAACATGTTCAATGCGGCAGGCATCGTTTGCAGCGGTTTCACTGTCGACTCCAAGTCTTTCCAGCCAGGAGGAGAGCAGTTCGTGGCGCTCATATATCATTTCAGCAATTGCACGTCCTGATTCTGTCAGATAAATATATCCTTCCTTTGTTACAGAGATCTGGTTCGTCTCACGCAGGTTTTTCATAGCTACACTTACACTGGACTTTTTAAATCCAAGCTCTTCGGCTATATCCACGGAGCGGACAACAGGATGGACTTTGCTCAGCATCAGGATGGTTTCTAAATAATTTTCTGCTGATTCAGTAACATTCATTAGCATCACCTCTTGCTTTTTAGTATGTGGGTAAGTAGCTGTTTCAGCTATTGTAACATACTTCAGCCATAACATCAAAGGAATAAAACAGCAGGTCTGATAATTCATTAATGAGAAAAATTTATCAAAAATGTTATTGACAACTAATCAAGGTTAGAATATACTAACCTTGATAATAAAACTGGTTTCCTATTAAAATATTACAAGAAGAAAGAAGATGAGATATATGCCTTTAACAATGGCCACAGCAGGTGAAAAAAATATTATCCGTAAAATCGGGGGAAAAGAAGAGACAAGGCGTTTTCTGGAAAATCTGGGATTTGTTGCCGGAGGGGACGTCACTGTTGTATCTGAGATTGGCGGCAATATGATAGTAAATGTGAAAGATTCCAGAGTTGCCATCGGAAAAGATATGGCAAATAAGATCATGGTAGGCTGAGAGGAGAGAAGATGAAGACATTAAGAGAGGTCCCGTGCGGACAGAATGCAAAGGTAACCAGGCTCACAGGGGAGGGGCCGGTCAGAAGACGTATTATGGATATGGGGATCACGAAGGGTGTGGATGTCTTTGTAAGGAAAGTCGCCCCGCTGGGAGATCCGGTTGAAGTGACAGTGAGAGGTTATGAGCTTTCTTTGAGAAAAGCAGATGCAGAGATGATCATAGTAGAGTGAGAGAGCGCAGATAGCATTTAGATGATGCGGGAAAGAGGTAAAAGATGTCGATAAAAATTGCGTTAGCAGGTAATCCCAACAGCGGAAAGACGACGCTGTTCAATGCTTTAACGGGTTCTAATCAGTTTGTGGGAAACTGGCCCGGCGTTACTGTGGAAAAGAAGGAGGGCAAGCTTAAAGGGCACAAGGATGTGATCATAATGGACCTTCCGGGAATCTATTCCCTGTCGCCCTATACCCTGGAAGAAGTGGTGGCCAGAAACTACCTGATCGGAGAAAGGCCGGATGCGATTTTAAATATTGTAGACGGAACGAATATTGAACGAAACCTTTATCTTTCAACACAGCTTCTGGAACTGGGCATTCCCGTCATAATGGCTGTAAATATGATGGACCTGGTTGAAAAGAACGGAGATAAGATCCATATTAATAAACTGAGGCAGAAGCTGGGATGCGAAGTAATTGAGATATCCGCCCTTAAAGGGACTGGAATCAGGGAGGCGGCAGAAAAGGCTGTTGCCCTGGCGGGAAAGAAAAATGCAGAACCTGCTGTACATAAGTTTGCGGCCGGGGTAGAAAGTACTCTGGATGAGATAGAGTCCAGGCTGGACGACAGTATTCCCGAAAGGCAGAAGCGCTTTTTTGCAGTAAAGCTTCTGGAAAAGGATGATAAGATCCAGACTCAGATGAAATCTGTGCCGGATGTGTCAGATGTAATATCCAGGATTGAAAAAGAGATGGATGATGACACTGAGAGTATCATTACAAATGAGAGATACGTATTTATATCCTCTATCATAGATGAATGCTGTACAAAAAACAGAAAAAGAAGGATGACAACTTCTGATAAGATAGACAGGGTGGTTACAAACAGGTGGCTGGCACTCCCTATATTTGCAGCTGTGATGGTCATAGTTTATCTGGTATCTGTATCTACTGTGGGGACATGGGCCACTGACTGGATGAATGACGGTGTTTTTGGGGACGGATGGAGCTTATTTGGGCTTGTGCAGGTGCCCGGTATCCCTTCTGTTCTGGAAGGCGGCCTTGATGCCATTGGATGTGCTGTATGGCTGAAGGGACTTATATTAGACGGTATTGTAGCCGGAGTCGGCGCTGTTCTGGGATTTGTTCCCCAGATGCTTGTATTATTTATTTTTCTGGCTTTCCTGGAAGCATGCGGTTACATGGCCAGAGTTGCATTTATCATGGACAGGATTTTCAGAAAATTCGGTCTTTCAGGAAAATCATTTATCCCCATGCTTATTGGAAGCGGCTGTGGAGTTCCCGGGATCATGGCCTCAAGAACAATAGAAAATGACAGAGACCGCAAGATGACGATCATGACAACTACTTTCATTCCATGCGGGGCAAAACTCCCGATAATAGCATTAATAGCAGGAGCGCTGTTCGGGGGCGCATGGTGGGTGGCGCCCAGTGCATATTTTGTAGGTATCGCGGCAATCATCTGCTCGGGGATCATATTAAAGAAAACAAAAATGTTTGCAGGGGATCCTGCTCCCTTTGTAATGGAGCTGCCGGCTTACCATATGCCTACTGTGGGAAATATACTCAGGAGCATGTGGGAACGGGGATGGTCCTTCATTAAGAAGGCCGGCACGATCATTCTTTTATCAACGATAGTAGTATGGTTCACCACATACTTCGGCTGGATAGACGGACAGTTCAGGATGCTGGAGGATATGGAGCTGGACCACAGTATCCTTGCAGCAATTGGAAATGCAGTGAGCTGGATATTCATACCTCTTGGATGGGGTGACTGGAAGTCCGCCGTGGCTGCTATCACAGGACTGGTGGCAAAAGAAAATGTTGTGGGTACTTTTGGCATCCTTTATGGATTTGCCGAGGTGGCAGAAGACGGATCAGAGATATGGGGAACTCTTGCAGGAAGCATGACGGCTGTGGCAGCATATTCATTCCTGATATTTAACCTTCTGTGTGCTCCATGCTTTGCAGCGATGGGAGCTATCAAAAGGGAGATGAATAATGCCAAATGGTTCTGGTTTGCCATTGGATACCAGACAGGACTTGCATATGTAGTTTCGCTTTGTGTATACCAGATTGGGAGCCTTATAACAGGAGGTTCTTTTGGAATCTGGACCGCAGCTGCATTTTTACTGGTAATTGGATTTTTGTACCTGCTCTTCAGGCCATACAGGGAGAGCAGCACCCTCAGGGTAAATATGAAAGGTATGGCAAAAGCTAAGTAGCAGTGCTGAAGAAACTTGCAGATTTGATAGAAACTATAGACAGGAGGTCTGTAAATGGGAACTATAATTGTTGGAATGATTGTCCTGTGCGTCATCGGGCTGGTTGTCAGGAGTATGGTAAAGGATAAGAAAAGCGGTAAATCCATCCAATGCGGCGGCAGCTGCAGCCATTGCGGCGGACAGTGCCACATGAGATAACCGTATGGGAACTCAAATGCAGAAAGAATTGGTGATCAGGAAGCTTAAGGAGCAGGGATGCAGGATCACCAGGCAGAGAATGATACTTCTGGATATTATACTGGAGGATGACTGTTCATGCTGTAAGGAAATTTACTATAAAGCATCCCGCCTGGATAAAAGGATAGGACCTGCCACAGTATACAGAATGGTAAATACGCTGGAGGAGATTGGGGCTATCAGCCGTAAGAATATGTATAAGATATCATGCTCAAAGGACTGCAGAGCTGGGGAGGCATGCAGGATAGAACTGGATGACGGCACATTCCTCCATCTTACAGGGGAGGAATGGAACAGGGTCCTGGAAAATGGACTGAAAAGCGGCGGCTACCTGAAAGAGCAGAAGGTTGTGGCAGCAGCATTGAAAAAATGTGATTGCGGCTGATAAAAGGCTGCCGGAAAGTTTAAATTATATGGACACCGGGTATGTATAAGGCTTGAAGCCTTTCATATCCGGTGTTTTCTGCTGTGCAGATTATTCTCTGTTTACTCTCTGTTATATTGCCTTTTAACATGGTTTGATATATTATAAGTATAAGCGTTAAATAACCATAGAAGGATTAGGGAGTACTTATGAAAAAGTGTGGTACTGTTGGAACCAATAAAAAATATAGATATAAGAGTGCCTCTGTGTATCAGATTGGCGGCGCTCTGCGTGCAGTTATCAGGATGGCGGCGGTTATGGCAGTTGTGCTGTCTTTTCTTTTTGCAAAGGTTCAGTGTGAGGCAGCAGCAAAAGAACCGCTTAAAGTGGCATTCCCCATAATAAAAGGGCTGAGTGAAACAGACCCTTCCGGAGCTCATAGAGGTTTAATGGTAGACTACCTGGACGAGATAGCTAAATATACAGGATGGGATTATGAGTATATAGAGGTGGAGCCGGAGGAGCTTACTAATGACTTCATGGAAGGCAAATTTGATCTTATGGGCGGGACCTATTATATGCCCGGGTTTGAAGAATATTTCGCCTATCCCAAATACAGCATGGGGTCCAGCCGCGCTACCTTATTATCTCTTAAAAGTAATCAGGATATAAAGAGCTATGATCTGTCAAGCCTGAATGGAAAGACCATAGGGGTATTTGAAAAGGCAGAAGAAAAAATAAGGCGCCTGAAAGAATATCTCAGTATGAACGGACTTGAATGTAAGATCAAGTATTATACATACGAGGATGCGGAGGGAAAAGAGAATCTTTTTAAGTATCTGAAGGAGGGGGATGTAGACCTGCTTCTTGGAAATGACGTGGATGCTGACAGCGATCTCAGGATAGTTGCATCCTTTGATGCACAGCCGTATTATTTAGTGACAAGATTAGATAATAAAGAAATTCTGGATGGGCTGAATATGGCTCTTGGAAGCATAATGGAATCAGATCCTGATTTTGCAAAGAATCACTATGAAAAGAATTATCCCGACCTTAAACAGTCTGATGTCCAGTTTAATGAGAAGGAACTGGATTATATTAATGAGAAAAAAAGTATAACTGTGGCGGTAGTGTTGGATAATCATCCGTTTTACTGTATTGACAGTGAATCAGGCCATCATGACGGCCTGATACCTGAATTGCTTGAAAAACTTTCTGAAGTCTCAGGACTGAGTTTCAGTTATGCGGCTGCGGATACATACGAAGAGGCTGTAAATATGGTGAGCAGGGGAGAGGCTGATATACTGGGGTATTATCTGGATACTCAGAACAGGGCTGCAGAGGAAGGTCTGGCTCTGACTAAGGGCTATGTAAGCATGAATAATATCATAGTAAAAAATAAAGCCGCTGACTATCCGGCAGATGGACTGACAGGCGGAATAATCAAGGGACGCCAGATGCCGGAGGACGTAAAAGCCAGCCAAGTCCTTTACTATGATACGGAGCAGGAGGGACTTAAGGCTGTCAATAAAGGGGAGATAGACTTCTTTTACAGTATATCCGCCCAGATTGATAAGGAAATGCAGAACCATGTATATTCAAATGCAGTCCTTGTCAGCAGGGTAAACAACAGTATGGAGATTTCATTTGCTCTGAGGCGTCCGGCTGAAACTGAGCTGCTTACAGTATTAAATAAGTCTATAGGAAATCTCACTTCAGAAGAAAAGGATATGCTGCTGGACAGGAGCCTTATATCAACAGGACATTCTAATATGACTCTGATGGATATGATATATGCAAACCCTATTGCTTTCATAGCAGTACTCAGCGCCTTTTTGATCCTTATTATGATAGCGGTGCTTCTGATCGCCCGGGTCAGGATTAAAAATTCTATGATATTAGGCGAGCTGGATAAAGCGGAGGCAAAGAGCAGGGCCAAGAGTGAATTCCTGTCCCAGATGAGCCATGAGATCAGAACGCCAATGAATGCCATCGTAGGACTGACAAATCTGGCATGCATGGATGAGGGGCTGACGGAAAATATCAGGGAAAAGCTGATGAAGATCAACTCATCCTCCAAATATCTTCTGGCCCTGATCAATGATATACTGGATATGTCCAGGATAGAAAATGGAAAGCTTGAGATAGAGGAAGAAGAATTTTCCGCTGATGATATGCTGGATGAATTTGTAAAGATGATGGAAGCTCAGGCCGCTGAGAGAAAGATACATTTCCAGGTTAAGCAGAATATCGCACATGGCAGTCTGACGGGAGATTCTATCAGGCTCAGGCAGGTACTGACAAATCTGGTGTCAAATGCGTTTAAGTTTACTCCTGCCGGAGGAAACGTCATTTTAAGTATGAGTGAGAAACATTGTGACGGCGTCAGTGCGGAGTTTTATTTTGAAGTAAAGGATACAGGGATCGGCATTGCGCCTGAGGACCAGAAGAAGATTTTTAAAGCCTTTGAACAGGTTGGGGCAAGTACTTCAAAAAGTTCAGGAACAGGGCTGGGACTGCCTATCAGCAGCAGTATTGTGCAGGCTATGGGTGGAGAACTGAAGTTAAAGAGTGCGGCTGGCAAGGGGGCTGTATTTTATTTTACTCTCCGGTTCAGGCTTGGAGAAGGACATAAGAGCGGAAATGAAAAAAGAGAGAAAAAGAAGGAAGGGCAATACAGGAAAGAGCTGTCAGGCAGCAGAATACTTCTGGCTGAGGATAATGACCTGAATGCTGAGATCGTGCATGAACTGCTTGGGATGCAGGGAGCTGCCATGGAGAGGGCTTCCGACGGCGCTGAGGCTGTTAAAATGTTTGCTGGCAGCCGCCCCGGGTGGTATGATGCGGTGCTGATGGATATTAAAATGCCTGTAATGGATGGGCTTAAGGCTGCAAAGGCCATACGCTCCAGCGGACATGCGGATGCCTCATCTATTCCGATCATAGCCATGACAGCTAATTCCTTCAAGGAGGATGAAAAGGCTGCCATGGAGGCAGGAATGAATGGATTTATCCCCAAGCCTGTGGATCTTCAGTATCTCTGCAGTGTGCTGGAGAAGGAACTGGCGGATTAGACGGAGGGAAAGATCAATGTTATCTCAAAGGACTGGCCGGCAGATGAGGCCTCCACCTCTATTTTCAGATCATCGGCCATCTGTCTCAAAAGGTAAAGCCCCATACCGGTAGCTCTCTTTCTCTGGCTGCCGGTATCACCTGTATAGCCTTTTTCAAAGATAAAGGGCAGGTCATAAGGCCTGACTCCTGAGCCGTTGTCCTTTATTCTGAGATGTACATGAGTCTTATTTTCATCCATATATCCGCTGACAGATAAGAGAGGATTTTTTTCCCCGGGCCTTGCATACTTGATGGTATTGCTGACAACCTGCTTCAGAATAAATTCCAGCCCTTTTCTGTCGGAGAGTACTGTCAGGGCGGGAAGATCAATAACAATCTGAAAGTTTTTTTCATTCAGGAGAATTTTGTATTCATCCAGGACATCGCTGCAGCAGACTGGCAGAAGGAGCTTTTCAAATAAATAATCCTTATGGTCTGATCTCAGCCGGGCATAGTAAAGCATCTGGTCAATATCTTCCTGAAGCTGGTTTCTTACGTATTCAAGTTTGTGATACAAAGGTGGGGGAATCTCGTCTTGCCGGTTATCCAGAAGGAAGGTCATGAGAGAGAGGGGAGTCTTTATCTCGTGTGCCCAGGTCTCTGCATATTCTTCGTATTCATTCAGGCGGAGAGAAATGTCCTCTAGCTTCTGTCTGTTTTGATGAAACAGGCAGGAGGCAGTCTGGAGCATGTCACGTTCAAAAGGACTGGACAGCCTCAGTGCCTCTGATTCATGTTCCTGTGAAGGTTCTTCCAGAAAGGCCATGAATGCCTTATATTTTTTATCATCATTTCTGCCTGTACAGAAAAGTGCTACCGCCAGAAGAAGTATACAGCCCAGAGTAAAGGCTGCCAGCACCGGATAAAATGAATCAGGGTACACCAGCCAAAGAAAAACGGCAAACATAATATCCGTTAAAAGGAAGAAAAACACCCAGTTCTTATGATTCCGCCATGCGGCGGGGATAGTCTTAAACATCATTCTCCTCCATTTCCAGAAGCTGATATCCCACGCCTCTTACAGTCTCAATACGAAGCTTCAGATTTAGAGACTTCAGGGTTTTTTTCAGGCGGGTCATATTTACCTGAAGCGCATTCTCATCAATATACTCAGTAGTTCCCCAGAGTGCAAGAAAGAGAGAGCTTTTTTCTACAGGTCCGTCATGGGCTTCAAGAAGTGCCGCAAGGATTTTACCCTGGTTTTCAGGCAGGACAGCTGAATTGCTGCCAAAGTAAAGGGTGAAAGTCCGGGGGTCAAGAGCAAGGCCGCTGCGTTCTATCATATTGCTGCGGCTTTCATATCTTCTGAAAAGATTAGAGACCCTGGCCAGAAGCCTGTCTTTGTGGCAGGGCTTTGTCAAAAACTCATCGGCGCCCAGGTCAAGGGCGAGCAGCTCATCTTTTAAACGGTCCCTGGAAGTGAGGACTAATACGGGAACAGGGCAGAGCTTCTTTAACTGCCTGCAGATATCGAAGCCTGTGGCCCCGGGCAGGTTGATGTCCAGGATCACAAGCCCGGGGGATTCCCTGAGAATAGTTTTTACCGTATCATCGAAGCGCGTTATGCAGAAAACACAGTATCCTTCTTTTATCAGGATATCTTCTAATTCCTCCCTCATAAACACATCGTCCTCCACTATGGCCACCTTTTTCATGGAATCCCCACACTCCTTATTCTTCCCTGGTTGACTGCATCAGTTCCAGGATATGCTTATCGCTTAATCTCATCACAGCTGCAATATAAAAATATTCTACCACACAAAGAAGTATAATCATAGCCATGGCAATGACTGACAATTCTAAGAGATCTCCTTTCATTGACGGTGACAGAAAGCCTGTAAACAGGGATCTTATTCCAAATATGCTGCTGACTGCGGCTAAAATGAGAGGAATGCCGAAGTACCATTTTATCTGTGTCCTGGCTGAACGGCGCATAGATTCATAATCGCAGCCCAGATTTATCAGTGTCTTGTAGCGGCGTCCTGTTTTCTTTTGCTGCATCAGGAATTGTACTCCCAGGACTGTATTTGCAATGATAAGAAATATGAGAGCCAGATAAATGGTGGTATAGCTGGAAGCCGTCAGGTAGAACAGCTGCCTGCCTATATTCTGAAGATAGCTTTCATAATTCAGACCGGTTTTGTCTAAAAGGCTGTTGACCTCCGTTATGGCCTGCATTAAGCCTGATTTCTCTGTCACTGCTTTTGAAAGGGATGCATTCCAGTAAGAGCTATAAGAGCCTTCAGGCAGGAGCTTGTCAAACTCCTCATCAGTGACTATAAGTCCCATACTTATATTTATGAGCCGGTCAACCACAAGATTTGTGTTGCGGCTTTTGCCAAAAAGCCGGCAGTCTTTGCCGTTTATCTTTATTACAGGTTCCAGGGAGAGAGACTTATCCAGGACCTCCGTAAGTCGGGGATTAGTAAATTCCGCACCGTTATATATGGCTGCTTCTCCGTCTTTCAGTACAAGAGGAGTTTCACCGGAAATTTCCAGAATATGATTGTATCCTGAAAGCGAGATCAGATAGGGAGAGAAATACTGACTTAAGTTATTAAGCAGGATCTCCCTTTCAGGGGATGCCTCCTGTTGTGAGACGGCATCGAGGAGCTGGTCTGTCTCAATAGGATAGATGTCATCCCTGAGGCCTCCTGTCCTGACTTCAAAGACATCTTCTATATAATCAAAGAGCGGCGGCTTATCAGTCTGGCTGAGGACCTCTTCCCTGCTGCCCTCAAAAGTGTAATCGATCACATGACCGGATTTTGAGTATGCGCTCCACGCACTTGAAAATCCAAACCCAAAACAGCAGAGGGCAAGTAAAGCTAAAAGAGATGAGACTGCCAGGGAATTAGTCCTGCATATGACATTCTCCTGCAGCTGGCGGAAGGTAAATACTTTCAGGCCTCTGCTGTTTTTCTTTCGCCGAAGTATGATCTCTATCAAAGCACTAAATCCGTAAAGCACTAAAAATGTGCCGCATATACCAAGGAGGACTGTCATGCCCATGTATAAGAGAGATGACCAGGACAGTCCCATAATAGCCAGGCTGTATGCGGCCCCAATCATGAGTATCCCTGCAGCCAGTTTTAATAAAGCGGCCAGAGGGCGAGGCACCTGCTGCTCTTTTTCCCGGTCACCTGCAAGAAGCAGGGAAATCTCTTTTCCCGCAAACTGAATGGTGAGTATTCCAAATGCCAAAAGTTTGATCAGGAAGAAGCCTGCAGCAGTGATAAGGACAGCTGAGAGTGAAAAGGTAAAGCGGTGTCCTATTATGCCAAGGCCTACAAGTTTTGCAGTGACAAGGCTGATAATCTCAGACAGGAAAACAGCTGCCGGGATTCCAGCCAAAAGGGAGATCAGGCTGCTTAGAGAATCCTCTGCCAATAAGAGCCAAAAGAGCCTGGAACGTCTCATACCCATCATTAAATAGAGCCCCAATTCATGGCTTCTGCGTTCAAACTGGTACCTGCTGGAAAAATAAATAAGGAAGAACAGGATAAAGAGTGAAAATCCATAAAGAGCGGGTATAAGCCCCAGAAGCCGGTTTACTGCATCACTTTCCATTGTCTGAAGAAATATAATGACATCCTGGTTTCTAAGAGAAAGGATGATATAAAAAGCTACCACAGAGACAATGAGTGATGCAAAAAATATCCCGTTTTCCTTTCGGTTTCTTTTACTGTTTCTGCGTATCAGGTCAAAGAACATTAGCGTTTCCACCTCCCAGCTGAGCCATGACGTCTATAATCCTCTCATAAAATCCCTGACGGGATTCATCCGGGATCCTGCGCCTCAGTTCATGAAAAATGACACCATCCTGTATAAAAAGGATACGTGAACAATAGCTGGCCGCATTTGAATCGTGGGTGACAAGCAGGATAGTAGTACCGTATTCCTCATTCAGGCCGGATAGCTTGTCCATCAGAGTCCTGGCATTCTTAGAATCAAGTGCGCCTGTAGGTTCATCTGCCAGCACGATCTCGGGTCTGAGTATTAAAGCCCTGGCTGCCGCCACCCGCTGTTTCTGGCCTCCAGACATCTGACCCGGAAATTTATTAAGAACATCCCTGATCTCCAGATAATCTGCCAGTTCTTTTAATCTGGCTTTTCCCTCATTTTCGGGAATGTTGTGGATTGACAGGGGCAGCATTATATTTTCCATGCCTGTAAGGTTGTCCAGCAGTTCAAAGTTCTGGAACAGGTAGCCAATCCTGTTTCCACGGTAAGCTGCCAGCTTTCTGCCTTTGAATTCGCTCAGATTCTCACCCTTTAAAAGGATCCTGCCCTCTGTAGGCTGGACTGTTGTAGCTATACAATTGAGAAGAGTAGTCTTTCCCGAACCGCTGCTTCCCATAATACCCAGAAATTCACCGGGGAGTACCTGAAATGAGAGGCCGTTCAGAGCCTTTGTAATGTTATCACCTTTCCCATAATGTTTATGCAGGGACTGCACATCTAATATTTTCTGGTCCATAATTTCCTCCTTGTATCTGTTCATTATTCACGCGGCAACGAGCCAAGTGAACCTGCCTGTATGTATATTTGATTATACCAAAGCACAGCGGTGAAAAATACTTACAATTGCTGTAAGGTTAAAAGCAGATGCGGGCGGCGCTGCACAATAATTCGTGTTAATGCTTATAATAATTGCCATATGAATTTTTTTTGTTATAATAGGGACTATAAATATAAAGTGAGGACATATTATGGAAAAAGGTAAATTAAGTGCATTGCTGCCCATCGGTGTGTTTCTGGCCGCTTTTCTGGGCATTAGTTTTATAAGCGGTGATTTCAGGAGCATGCCGGCAATTGTAGGCTTTTTAATGGCGCTGCTGTGTGCCTTCCTGCAGAACAGAAAAATGAGCTTTGAAGAAAAGATATCTGTGGTGGCAAAGGGAGTCGGCGAAGACAATATTGTGACCATGTGTCTGATATTTCTGGCAGCAGGAGGATTTTCAGGGGCTGTTACCGCGGCCGGAGGGATGGAGAGCACTGTAAATTTCAGCCTGTCAGTCCTGCCCTCCGGGGTGGCGGTTGCAGGGCTGATGCTGATAGCCTGTTTTATTTCCCTGTCCATGGGGACAAGTATGGGAACAATAGGGGCGCTTGCGCCAATAGCAGTGGGGATCAGCCAGAAAACAGGATTTTCTGCAGCTCTTTGTATAGGGGCTGTGGTGTGCGGAGCCATGTTTGGTGACAACCTCTCTATGATATCAGATACGACTATTGCAGCCGTTAAGACTCAGGGATGTGAGATGAAGGACAAGTTTAAGGCCAATTTTCTTATTGTGCTGCCGGCAGCTGTGGTCTCACTTATCATATTCCTGATAATCACGAGAAATACTAGCTATACAGTGACAGGAGAGCTGCCCTATGAGCTTATAAAGATACTCCCGTACCTGCTGGTGCTCTTAGGCGCCCTGGCGGGCATCAATGTTTTTATAGTGCTGACAGGAGGAACGGTGCTGTCTCTTATAATCGGAGCAGCTACGGGCACCATCCCTGTTACAGGAATCTTTAATGCCGTAGGAGACGGCGTTAAGGGAATGTATGATATAACAGTTATTTCCCTTGTTGTGGCGTGTATCGTGGCTATTGTACGACATAATGGAGGTATTGCCTATATTCTCAGTTTCATAAAGGGGCGTATAAAAGGAAAAAGAGGTGCAGAGCTGGGAATAGCTGTTCTGGCGCTGCTTGTAGATATGACGACTGCAAATAATACAGTCGCTATTGTGATAGCAGGTCCCATCGCAAAGGAGATCAGTACAGAGTATGGAATATCACCTAAAAGATCAGCATCGCTTTTGGATATATTTGCAGCAGCAGCACAGGGGATGATTCCGTATGGGGCCCAGCTGCTTTTGGCAGCGGAGGCCACAGGATGCGCCCCGTTTGAGATAATGCCGTATCTGTTCTATCCTTTTCTGATGGCTGTGAGTGCAATACTTTTTATCGTGTTCAGGAAGAAAGATAGTAGGGAAGAAATGATTTAAACATTGATGCTAAAACTCAACTGTGTTATAGTATGTGATATACAAAAATCAAAAAGAATGCAGCAAAATCAACAATTGTCAATGATAAAATGGAGATAGTACGTATGAAAAAAAGTAAAATCCGGATATTGTCACTGGTAATTCTTGTCTCTGTGCTTCTGGCGGGTGTGCCGGCTGGATATGTAATGGCTTCTGCCCAGGATGGTGAGACAGTACATGACGGTGACGGACAGACAGATGGACAGGACGGCGGGGAAGAGAGTGCGGAAGAAGAGACAGAGTATATCCCCGAATCTTATTACCTTCCTATAGAATCTAATAAAATTAAAGGATGGCCTCAGGGGAAGCAGATAGAGGCGGAGGCCGCCGCAGTGATGGACGCCTCCACAGGGGCATTCCTGTATAGTAAGAACGCGGAGGCTAAGGAGTATCCGGCCAGTATCACCAAGATCATGACTGCACTTGTAGCCCTGGAAAACAGCAGTCTGGATGAAGAAGTCACTTATTCGGAGATCGTATTTAATATTGAATTCGGAAGCAGCCATCTGGGCATTCAGCCCGGTGAAAAGATGACTATGGAGGATGCTCTGTACGGGCTTATGCTGGAGTCGGCCAATGATATAGCTATGGGTATAGCGGAGCATGTGGCAGGCTCTGTGGATGGCTTTGTGCAGATGATGAATGATAAGGCAGCGCAGCTGGGATGTGTGAATACACATTTTGCAAATCCCCACGGCCTTTTTGATGAACAGCACTATACATGCGCCAGGGATATGGCCATAATCACCCAGGCTGCCATAGCAAACCCCACATTCTGCAAGATTACCGGGACAGTAGAGTATACCATAGAAAAAACAAACAAGGTTGATGAGAACAGATACCTGCTTAATCACCAGAAAATGCTGTATGATGACGAATTTAAGTATGACGGCTGCCTGGGAGGAAAGACAGGATTCGTGACAGAATCTCTGAATACTCTTGTTACCTTTGCACAGAAGGATGACAAGAAGCTGATCTGCATTATCCTGAAGGTAAATGGTTCAGGAAAAACATTTACAGAAACAGCCGACCTGCTGGACTATGGCTTCACGAATTTCATTAATAAGGATGTAAAAAACCCGGAAGCCAATATGAGCCGGGCTGAGCTTATGGGGATCTGCAGCTTTGGCAAGATGGGAATGATGACTGATGAGGAGCTGAAAAAGCCGGCTTTTATTGTGAATGAAAATACAGAAGTGACTGTGCCGGCAGGTACTGACCCTTCTGCGGTGAAAAGAAAGATAGAGGGGCAGCAGGCAGTTTATATGTATGAGAACTGGCCGGTAGGGGAGGACCAGATATCATTGGCTCCTGCAGCGTTTAATGTCAGCCTGCCAAAAGCCTCAGAGACATATCTGAAGTACCAGGACAGGGTGCCTCAGACGGAGGAGTCAGAAGGTTTTATAGATAATGCAGTAGGTACTGTACAGAGTGTCTGGAACAGGTTCTGGGGGTGGATCTATGACAACGATCTGCTGGCAGCCCTAATCGTGCTCATACTGCTTCTTGTTCTGATACCAATCCTGGTCATAGGGATCGTCAGAAACCACAATTCTCAGAAGATAAGGAAGCAGCGCCAGAGGGAAAAGGAAGAGCGGATAAAAAGGGAAGAGGAGATAGACAGGAAATCCACTTTGGAGATAGAGGCTGAGCTGCGTGCCGAGATAGAAGCGGACAGGCTGCGCAGGGAAGAGGAGGCTGCCAGGATGATGGAGGAAGAAAAAGAGGAGAAAGAGATAGAGGAAGCGGAAAAGTTCATTGAGCAGAGGGAAGCTATAGAGGAAGCAGGCTCAGTCAATGTAAAAGATGTGGGCCAGGTGACGGCAGAAGGCGGACAGGATGAGGAAGAGGAGGAACAGGTATGAATTGGGTAGCCCCTATAAAGGATGATGAGACACTGGAAATTTTTAAAAAAAAGCTTCGGGAAGTGGACGATAAATATTATATTCTGTTTGAAATAGGTGTGGGGACAGGCCTTCAGCTTCAGGAGATCCTGAAATTCAAGAACAGCGATATAAGAGACAAAGACAGTATAGAAGCATCGATTGGTACTAAGAATATTAAGAGGACTTTTAATATTCCGGGAGAATTGAAACAGATCATACATGACTATACGGAGGGTAAAGATCCTGAGGCATACTTGATACTAGGACACAGCGGGTCAGAAACTCCCCTGTCCAGGGAACAGGCGTACAGAGTATTTAAAAATATAGGGAAATCTATAGGATTAAATTCTATTGGCGCCCAGACTATGAGAAAGACATTTGCATGGAGATATTATAAACACACAAACGATATCTACTATCTCCAGAATCTTTTAAACCACGCTTCCCCCTCCATTACATACAGGTATATTGGCGAAAAGCCCAATGTGGAGGTTGTGTTAAAGAAGATGACGCCGGAGGAGAATGAGAGGAGCCGTTACATGCTGTTTAAGGACGGGGCAGGGAAGAAAAGGATACTCAGTCTTAAGGATACTCTGGACAGTCTGTGCAGCGAGATGGACAATCCCACAAATAATGACGCTTTTTTTGGGCGGGTGGACTGTCTTCTTACAGAGATGGAAGACCTGGTAGATAATTTCAAAAATACAAAATGATACGCAGTATAAATTTTTAACGGCATCCTGCCAGAACCAGCAAATAGGTTTGGCAGGATGCCGTTAAAGCATTTTTTAAACACAGTTTAGTTTTTCTTCAGCAGTTTTTTCAGATGGGCGCTTTCCTTCCTGGCACATATCTCCTGCGCCTCCTGGGCAGTGATGAGCTTCAGGGTCTTGACGCAGAAATATTTTCCGTCTTCGGATTTTTTTATCCGTATCTTGCCCTTCAGCCATCCGTGCTCCTCACAGTAGGAGAGAGAAAAATAGTTCTTTCCTCCGCTCGTGAACCAGCGTATCTTTCTTTTAGCCGACTGATTACAGAGATAGCACCTGGTGGATGTCACTTTTCTGTCCTTCATGGCTTCTGTCCTGGAAGTAAATTCCTTTGACACAAATTTTGAGTAAGTGTCAAAGACTACATATATTTCTTCCTTTCTTGTCTGAGGGGCCTGGAAGTAGTCAATGGAATAATTCCTGAGTATGTCCTCAGAGTCAATGTGTGAAAGAACAGCGGCAGTATAGCAGGCATCGTCCAGCGCACTGTGAAATGTATCTTCTTTGGGGAGATTCAGAAAATCAATAGCATGTTCCAGAGTCCTGCGGCTCTTCCTGTCCTCATAAACGATACTGAATATCTTCTGGATGTCATAGAAGAACAGGGGCTTTGGAAACGGATTCTCAAGGCCATGGTATCTGATGTTTCTCTGAAATTCCAGAAGGTCGCCGGGGCCCCATGTACAGTAAAGAGGCTGTTCCCCGCACCAGCTGATAAAATCGGCAAAGACCTCGGGAAAGCTTCTGGCATTGTCCAGGTCCTGCTCACAAAGAGAGATGATTTCCTTTGTTTTAAAATGAAGTGATGTGTAAGCTTTGGGTCTGACAAGTTCCCTGAATCTGCCGATCTCTTCCTTTTTATCATTTAGTTTTACTGCCCCAATTTCGACGATCTCGAAGGGGAGTGTTCTGATTTCTCGTTCTTTTCCAAAAGGACACTGGTTCCATTCCAGGTCAAATACAATGTAGTTTTTCACAGATAGCTTCCTCCAATTAATACGAGTATACACAAACAGTGTCAAAAACACAAGGGGTTCGTCAACTTGTATATGAAAATTGAAAGGAATTATGCAGAATTACCTAAAATGAAAAAATGGATTTATCTGATAAGCACAAGTGACAAGTCAGCCGGAAAATATTTGGGCAATTCTAGTATGGCATAAAATAAAGACTTTTAGTATACTAAGGACAGTTAATCAACGTAAAGAAATTCAAAGGAATTCATTTAGGAGGAGTTTAAAATGGCAAGTTTATCATTAGAGCACATTTGTAAAGCATACCCGAACGGGTTTGAAGCTGTTAAAGATTTCAGCCTTGAGATCGCAGACAAAGAGTTTATCATCTTCGTTGGACCTTCAGGTTGTGGAAAATCCACTACACTTCGTATGATTGCCGGTCTGGAAGAAATTACAAGCGGTACATTAAAAATCGGCGACAGAGTAGTTAACGATGTAGAGCCTAAAGACAGAGATATCGCAATGGTATTCCAGAACTACGCTCTGTATCCTCATATGACAGTTTATGATAATATGGCATTTGGTCTGAAACTTAGAAAAGTTCCGAAGGACCAGATTGATAAAATGGTTAAAGAAGCAGCTAAGATCCTTGACCTGGAGAAATTATTAGACCGTAAGCCGAAGGCTCTGTCAGGTGGTCAGAGACAGCGTGTTGCTATGGGACGTGCTATTGTCCGTGATCCTAAGGTATTCCTTATGGATGAGCCGCTGTCAAACCTGGATGCAAAGCTGAGGGTTCAGATGCGTATCGAGATTGCTAAGCTTCATGAAAGACTGGGAGCTACAATCATCTATGTAACACATGACCAGACAGAGGCTATGACACTTGGTACAAGAATCGTTGTTATGAAAGACGGTGTTGTTCAGCAGGTAGATACACCTCAGAACCTTTACAATAACCCGAACAACTTATTCGTAGCCGGATTTATCGGATCTCCTCAGATGAACTTCATGGATGCAGATGTACATGAAAAAGCTGGAGATATCTACTTAAAGGTTGGTTCTCATGACATCAAGCTTCCGCCTGCAAAAGCTAAAAAAGTTAAAGACGGCGGATATGTTGGAAAGACTGTAGTATTAGGAATCCGTCCTGAAGACGTACATGATTCTCAGATGTTCATCGAGTCTTCACCGGAGACAGTTGTAGACGCTACAATCAGAGTTTACGAGCTGTTAGGTGCTGAAGTATTCCTGTATTTCGATGTTGAGAACTTCCCGATGACAGCACGTGTTGATCCGCGTACAACAGCAAGGACAGGAGACAAAGTAAGATTTGCTCTTGATGCTGAGAAGATTCATGTATTTGACAAAGAAACAGAACTTACTGTTACAAACTAAATATATGATAATAGTGACAGGGGGTACCGCAGCAGCGGCATCCCCTGTTTTATGTTGTGAGGGCCGTGCTGTTTATAATATTGGCCGGCGGGCTGTTTGACCGGAAAAATTCAGAATTTGTTGATATTTTGAAAAAAATGCTTTATAGTAGTAGTCATAACATATCAGTGATTTAATGAGTTATATGTAACTGTAAAGGTATAGAACAGTTAAATTTAAAATAAGCGAGGATGTGAAAAGATGATTTCAAGCCAGGTATTACAGAATGCCATAGATGAATTAAGGGCAATTACCAGAATCGATTTGTGCGTATTGGATCTGGAGGGGCGCAATGTAGTGTCTACCTTCCAGGGAGATGACATCCCCTCCGATACAGTCAGGCTTTTTGTGGAATCAGCAGCAGACAGCCAGGTAATACAGGGATATCATTTCTTTAAGATATTTGATGACAGAAGTGTAGAATACGTGCTGGTGGCAAGAGGCTCCAGCGAAGATGCATACATGATCGGCAAGGTTGCGGTCAGCGAGATCCAGAATCTGATCGTAGCTTATAAAGAAAGATTTGATAAAAACAATTTTATCCAGAATCTGCTTCTTGATAACCTTCTTCTGGTGGATATCTACAACAGGGCTAAAAAACTTCATATAGAAGTGGAAGCAAAACGTGTTGTCTTCATGATAGAGACTAAGTATGAGAAGGACAGCAATGCCATGGAAACAGTCAAGAGCCTGTTTGCAGCGAGAACTAAGGATTTTATTACTGCTGTCGATGAAAAGAGCATTATTATTGTAAGAGAGTTAAGAGAAGATGAGACATATGAGGAATTGGAGACAGTAGCCCAGACAATGAGGGACATGCTCAACTCAGAAGCCATGACAAGCGTGCGCATCTCCTACGGAACTATCGTAAATGAGATCAAACAGGTGTCAAAGTCCTACAAAGAGGCAAAAATGGCCCTTGACGTGGGAAAAATATTCTACTCGGAAAAGACAGTTATCGCTTACAGTACTTTGGGAATAGGAAGGCTGATATATCAGCTTCCCATACCTCTCTGTGAGATGTTCATGAGAGAAGTGTTTGGGGAGAATATGCCGGATACCTTTGACGATGAGACACTGATGACTATAAATAAGTTTTTTGAAAATAATCTGAACGTGTCTGAGACGTCCAGGCAGCTGTATGTCCACAGAAATACCCTTGTATACCGTCTGGAGAAGCTCCAGAAGAGTACAGGGCTGGATATCAGGGTATTTGATGATGCCCTCACATTTAAAATAGCTCTTATGGTAGTCAGCTACATGAAATATATGGAGAAACAGGATTATTAAATAAAAGGAGGATTAGTTCGATGATAAAGTTATACGACAAAGGTGTGTATCTTGTAAATGGAACGGATATCGTGGAGGATGGCCCCGAAGCGGAGGCTGTCCTGAAGCGTGAACTGGGAGGGGCACCCTCAAAGGAAGAAGCAGCCAGGAACACGATCGCATATGGGATACTGGAGGAGCATAATACCTCCGGAAATATGGAAAAGCTGAAAATTAAGTTTGATAAGCTGACATCCCATGATATTACATTTGTAGGTATTATACAGACGGCGCGTGCCTCAGGCCTTGAGAAATTCCCCATCCCTTATGTGCTGACAAACTGTCATAACAGTCTGTGTGCCGTGGGCGGGACGATAAATGAGGATGACCATATGTTTGGACTTACCTGCGCCAAGAAATACGGCGGGGTATATGTACCTCCTCACCAGGCAGTTATCCATCAGTTTGCAAGGGAGATGCTTGCAGGCGGCGGCAGGATGATCCTGGGTTCAGACTCACACACACGCTATGGTGCCCTGGGCACTATGGCTATGGGAGAGGGCGGTCCGGAGCTTGTTAAGCAGCTGCTCTCCAAGACATATGATATTAACATGCCGGAAGTCATCGGAATATATCTGACAGGAGCTCCTGTACCGGGCGTGGGGCCTCAGGACGTGGCCCTTGCCATAATTGGCGAAGTGTTTGGAAATGGCTATGTAAAGAATAAAGTCATGGAATTCGTGGGGCCGGGTGTGTCTAACCTGAGCGCTGATTTCAGGATCGGCGTTGACGTAATGACTACTGAGACTACCTGCCTGTCATCGATCTGGAGGACAGATGAGAAGATTCAGGAATTCTATGATATCCATGGAAGAAGCGAAGATTATAAAGAGCTGAACCCAGGTGCGGCAGCCTACTATGACGGTATGGTCTATGTGGATCTGAGCAGGATCCGTCCTATGATTGCCATGCCGTTCCATCCCAGCAATACATATACCATAGAAGAGCTGAATGCAAATCTTCTGGATATTCTGGATGATGTGGAGAAAAAGGCGGCAGTAAGCCTGGATGGAGCTGTGGATTATAAATTAAAGGATAAAGTGAGAAACGGAAGGCTCTATGTAGATCAGGGAATCATTGCGGGCTGTGCCGGCGGTGGTTTTGAAAATATTTGTGCGGCTGCAGATATCCTTAAAGGGCACAGTATCGGAAGCGATGAGTTTACACTGAGCGTATATCCGGCCAGCACGCCTATCTATGTAGAACTGGCCAAGAATGGAAGGCTGACAGATCTGATGCAGACTGGCGCTATTGTAAAGACTGCATTCTGCGGCCCATGTTTTGGAGCAGGAGACACGCCGGCCAACAATGCATTCTCCATCCGTCATTCTACGAGGAACTTCCCCAACAGGGAGGGCAGCAAGCTTCAGAATGGGCAGATATCCTCAGTTGCTCTTATGGATGCCCGCTCTATAGCAGCTACAGCGGCAAACAAGGGATATCTGACTCCTGCCACTGAAGTAGACGTAACATACAGCAATCCTAAATATTTCTTTGATAAAGAGATCTATGCAAACCGCGTATTCGACAGCCACGGGGTCGCAGACCCTGATGTGGAGATCAAGTTTGGTCCTAACATCAAGGACTGGCCGGCAATGTGCGCACTGACTGACAACCTGATCCTGAAGGTCGTATCAGAGATCCATGACCCTGTCACTACTACAGATGAGCTGATCCCGTCAGGTGAGACATCGTCCTACCGCTCAAATCCAATCGGACTGGCACAGTTTACCCTGTCCAGAAAGGACCCGGCTTATGTGGGAAGGGCAAAAGAGGTGCAGGCTGCTGAGACAGCCAGGGAAGAGGGTAAAGACCCGGCAGAGGCATTTAGTGAGTTAAAGCCTGTAATTGATACGATCCATACTCTGTATCCTGAAGCTGATGCTTCTAATACAGGTATAGGAAGCACGATCTTTGCCGTAAAGCCCGGAGATGGTTCAGCGCGTGAGCAGGCGGCTTCCTGCCAGAAGGTGCTTGGGGGATGGGCAAATATTGCAAATGAATATGCAACGAAGAGATACCGCTCCAACCTGATAAACTGGGGAATGCTGCCCTTCGTGATCGAGAAGGGCGAACTTCCGTTTAAGAACGGTGACTACCTGTTCGTGCCGGATGTGCGCAGGGCTGTGGAAGAGAAGGCCACAGAGATCAAAGCATATGTGGCAGGTGATACCATGAAAGAATTCACGCTGCAGATGGGCGAACTGACAGATGATGAGAGAACGATCATCCTGAAAGGATGCCTGATTAATTATTATAAAGGATAATGACTGAACAGCAGGAAGCTGCCGCAGATTTTGCGGCAGCTTTTTGTTCTATAATAGGAAAGTTCGCCAAATGGCGAACCATTGATTAAAAAAAGCCCGCAAAATGCGGGCGAAGCAAACAGACGGTGATTAAAAGAGGTCAATATAAAATCCTTCTTCAAATTCATCGTCATCTAAGTCATCATCCT
>NZ_JANKBI010000020.1:0-108009 GCF_024622195.1 Murimonas intestini | reverse complement strand
TCGACAAGAAATTTCTACATATCTGGTTCTTACCAGAAAACATCATTTTTTATAGACACAGAAATTTTTACGCCCTCTAATGGATTGCTATATTGATTCTGATGATACGTTTGCATTCATAGCCGGATATACAAGCGGCGGTGCTCCGTATGGAACTACATGGGAAGAGCTTGGATTAGAACCGTTTGCATCACAAGAGGAAATCGATGCAGCATATGAAAAGTTATCATACTGATTGTAACTAATATAACTCCCAGCGAAACATTAAGTTATTTACTTTGAGTTATACTGGGATATCATTTAATAAGTAGTAAATATGGTGGGGCAGCAGAGCTTTGTCAGGACAGGTCATGGCCTGTCCTGGTTTGCTTTGATTCAATTTGATCTATTTTCTGGTTGCTCTGACAGCAACATAAGAATTCATATATTTATCGAATAGACCACCTCCATCACAGTCTTCATAAATGTCTGTTATTTCAAAGCCAGCTTTTATTAAACCGCCTATTTGCTCAGTCAGGGAATGGCTAAAGGCAAACGGCCGGTGTTCCTCTATGAATTTCTTTTTTGATTGTTCTGACAGATCTTTATACGGATTAAAAGGCAATGAATGTCTGGAAATCAGAAAATCTTCATTTTTATAGTCTGGTTCAAACATGAAAAATTCTTCTTTGACAAATGCCATCATTAACACTCCATTTTTGCGGAGGACTCTTGCGCACTCATCCCAAACGGACTGAATAGATTCAACATAACAATTTGAGATTGGGTTAAATATTAAATCAAATGAATGATCTGGAAAAGGGAAAATTTCTGACAGATCGGCCTTTACAATATTTATGGAGTAACCTTCTCTTTCCGCAACATATCGTTCATTTGCAAGCTGTTTCCCGGATAAATCTGTTACAGTAACATTTGCACCGTGAGCTGCAAAGATTGGTGCCTGCTGGCCGCCGCCGCTTGCTAATGCCAGTACGTCTTTTCCAGTTAAGGCAGGAAACCACGCTTTTGGAACTATTTTTACCCCGGCCAGACTTACTTTCAGTTCTCCGGCCTGCGCCCGTAAATAATCATCATGGCTGATCGCTGTTGTTTTAGAAAGCAGGCATTCATTTATATCATCCCATATTTTTGCGGTTTCTTTTTTATAATAATTTTTATTATTCAACATTTATCTCCTCTTACTCGTCAATGGTTCAGTAACTATTGTTCTTCAGTAAAATATTGGTCAGATCTATTTTAACACGAAAAAATGATCAGTACTATCTTTACAAATAAATATCTCTAACAGATACAATGTTTTATCCATAAAGTCTGTCATTCGTTCATTAACACTAATATTCCGACATGATACAATAAGAAAAAAGGAGGAAGGTAAGAACATGAAAAGAAAACTGGAAAAATGTATGATGCTGAGTATGGCGGCATGTCTGTTACTGGGCGGCTGTCAGCAGCAGAGCGGCGGGGGCGCCAAAGAGAGCAGCAGTGAGGCTAAGGAGCAGATTACGATCACTTATATGTCCAGATTTGCCAATGAGGAGGAACCGGATTCCAAATATTATATGGAAAGGCTGGCTAAATTCCAGGAGGAAAATCCGGATATTAAGGTGGAGGATCTGTCTGTGGTGGAGCTGGATGCCTATAAGACAAAACTGAAATCCACTGTTGCATCAGGAAAGCCGGTAGACATCTTTACAAACTACGGAAATAACGATATTGCAGAGTGGGTGGAGAGCGGTGTGGTAAAGGATATCTCAGACATTATCTCAGCAGAGGACTGGAATGGGCCGGCAGGAGATGGAATCTATGAAAGCTTTAATTATTCCGCCAGGGGGATCGATGGTATTTATGGAGTTCCGACGAAGGTTTTAGCAAATATGCTCTATGTAAATACGCGCATTTTGGATGAGTGCGGACTTAAAACGCCGGAAACCTGGGAAGATGTCCTGGAGATGACGCCTGTCCTGAAGGAGAATGGCTATATTCCCATGGCATTAGGAGCCAAGACAAAAGGGCGTGTCTGTCACTGGCATACACTGCTGGCGCTCCAGATGTGGGGGATGGAATTTAAAGATGATCTGGTGTCAGGAAAAGAGAAATGGACAGGAGATAAGATGATGGAAGTCATCAATACCTTCAAGAGCTTTATTGACCAGGGTGTATTTGGGGAGTTTGCTATTTCGGATGATGCCACAGCCCATGAAGCACGGTTTATAAACGGGGAGGCGGCAATGATGATGGATTTAAGCGTAGTGATCCCCCAGATGAAAAGTTCAAAGGACTATGATTCCATTAAGGTTACCAGAATGCCATATTTTAAAGAGCATCCGGAAAATAAGAATCTGTGGTATATTTCCATGGGAGATGCCTATTCCATTACAGTAGACAAGGACAGCCCCAAATATGATGCCGTTGTAAAGCTGTTAAAGTTCATGACTGAGGAAGAGACTTATAAGGAACAGAACGAGCTCTGGAAGGGCGGCGTATTTCCTATGGATGTAGAGATAAATAAAGAGGGGACAGAGCGCCTGATGCAGGAATATATGGAAAGCTTTGCAAAGAAGAGCGGCGGCTGTGATGAACTGGATGTGTATTTTGAGATGCCTAATACACAGGATGTAGTGCGCAATGAGATGCAGACCTTGTTTGCCGGAAGAGAACCGGATGAGATTGCTGCCGCCATCCAGAAAGAACTTGATAATTATCAAAACAATAAATAAGGGGGGTAAAAAGGGGCTGTTGAAATTATTTGACAAAAGCCCCTTTTTAAAAGAGAAGAATATGAGTAATAACGGAAAGAAAAATAAAGGGGCATTGCCGCTTATATTGCCGGCATTTATTCTGTATTCTGCAGTTGTGGCATATCCGCTGCTGAATATGCTGTATACCTCCTTTTTTGAGTGGAACGGTGTGTATACAACACCCTATGTGTTTGCGGGTCTGAAAAATTATGCCTCATTTTTTCAGGATGAGAGCGTTCATATAGCTTTAAAAAATATAGTGATCATCATGGTCACAAGTGTTGTGGGAATAGTACCCATCGGACTGTTTCTGGCTTCTGTCATCCAGAAAAAATTTTTTGGACTGCGTTTTGTCAGGGTATCGTATTTTTTGCCGGTTATCATTAATAAAGTGTCTGTGGGTCTGATGTTTACTTTTATACTGTATCCAATGAAGGGGCCTTTTGCACAGATTGTAAAGCTGTTTGGAGGAAATGAAAAGGTAAATGTACTGGGTAATATGCAGCTTGCTATCTGGGCTGTGGCATTCGTTCTTATATGGTGCAACGTAGGGCTGCATATGGTGCTGTATTCCTCAGCAATGGCGGCAATACCGGATGACCTGACAGAATCGGCTAAACTGGACGGGGCCAGCAGAAGACAGATATTCTTTAATATAACCCTGCCTCTTATAGGAAACACTATCCAGATATCCGTAGTTCTGATTCTGATGAACGCATTTAAGATTTATGACCTGGTAGTGGCACTCACAGGGGGCGGACCTGGAAATTCTACAGAAGTGCTCTCCACCATACTCTTTAAAAACGCATTTTATTATGGAAAATTCGGATATGCAAATGCCATTGGTGTAATCACGGTCCTTATCAGCCTTCTTATAACCGTTGTAATCAATGGAGTATTACGGGCATGCAGAAAGGACTGATGATATGAATAAAATTGGAAAGAAAATAAGCGCAGGAAAAATAATCTTTTGGACGCTGGCTTTTCTATGGCTGCTTACTACTATTTTTCCGCTGTATTTTACTATTATCTCATCTCTGAAGGATGATAATGAGATCTGGGAATCTATGATACGTTTTCCGGAAGTATGGAGATTTGATAATTATGTAAAGGCGAACAGTGTGGCGGGAATTATACGCGCGACATTTAATTCACTGTTTTTAAGTGTATGCTCTATCGGGCTTATGATGGTTTGTGTAATACCTGCATCATATATTATAGCCAGGAAAAAGATCAGAGGCAGCTCTGTATTAAGCATGTATTTTCTGGCAGCACTGATGATCCCCATTCACGGGGCACTGATTCCTATTGTCCAGATGAGTAACCTGGTAGGCGGACAGAACAGCATGGTGTATATGATTATCATATATTCAGGCCTGAATTTCTCTATGTCCAGCTTCCTGATGAGCGGATATATCCAGGGAATTGATTCCCAGATTGATGAGGCTGCCTCTATTGATGGCTGCAGTCTGCGCGGGATAGTATGGAAAATCATTGTCCCAATATCGAAACCTGGAATAGCAACATCCTGCATTGTGGCATTTTTATCTACTTATAATGAGCTGCCGCTGGCAAGTGTACTGCTGACGAAGAAGGAGTATCAGACTATTTCAGTGGCTTTGCTGGCGTTTAAAGGGGATTATCAGGTAAATCTGAGCTGGATATTTGCATCTATTGTGATCTCTATGCTTCCAATCGTTATTTTCTATATTCTGTGCCAGGAAAATGTGGAAAAGGGAATGATTGCCGGGGCAGTGAAAGGGTGATAAAATGATAAAAAGACCAAATGTAGTCCTGGTGATCACTGATGACCAGGGGTATGGAGAATTGGGCTGCAATGGGAACCCCTATATAAAGACACCAAATATAGACAGATTTTCCGGGGAGGCCGCAGTATTTGATGATTTTCATGTGGCGCCATTGTGCGCGCCTACCAGAGGGGCGCTTCTGACGGGAAACCGCCCTCTGAGAAATGGTGTCTGGGCGACCTGCTGGGGACGCTCCATACTCCATGCGGATGAGGTAACGCTTGCAGAGCTTTTCAGGGACAGCGGTTATGCCACGGGGATGTTTGGTAAGTGGCATCTGGGAGATAATTATCCCTACCGTCCCCAGGACAGGGGATTTCAGTATGTAGTGGCCCACAAAGGCGGCGGAGTTGGACAGACACCGGATTTCTGGGGAAATAATTATTTTGATGATACTTACTTTAAGAATGGAGAGCCTGTGGATTACAGAGGATACTGCACAGATGTATGGTTTAATGAGGCATCTAAGTTTATACATGAACATAAGCAGGAGCCATTTTTTGCCTATATTTCCACCAATGCGCCCCACGCCCCATTCCTGGTAGAAGAACGCTATTCCAGACTTTACAGGGATGAGCCGGAGATAGTAGAACCTGATTTCTACGGCATGATAACAAATATTGATGAAAATTTCGGAAGACTGTACAGGCAGCTGGATGAGGAAGGGATACTGGATGACACCATCCTGATATTTATGACAGATAACGGCAGTTCAGGTTGCGGGCTGCAGGATGATCAGGAATTTATAGTGAAGGGCTATAATGCGGGCATGAGGGGGATAAAGGCTTCTTATTATGATGGCGGCCACAGGGTGCCTTTCATGATGAGATGGAAAAACGGGGGATTTTTCGGAGGCCGGAGGATTAGACAGATGTGCCTGCATATTGATGTAGTCCCCACACTGGCAGAGCTCTGCCATCTTTCTGTTCCGGAAGGGCTTTTGTGGGATGGACAGAGTTTTGCAGAAATCCTGGAGGATGAGAAAGGGTTTGAGGAACGTCTGGAATTCATACAATTCCATCAGGGAACAGAAGAGCCGGCTGTGTGGGAGTGCGCTGTGATAACGCCCAGATGGCGCCTCATAAGAGGGGAAGAACTCTATGACATCAGGGAAGACCCTGGCCAGCATAGAAATGTAGCGGCAGAGAATCCGCAGGTGGTCAGGGAGCTGAGAAAGGCCCATTTGGAATGGTGGGAACAGACAGAGGGCAGCAGAAAAGTAAACAGTCCCATATATGCAGGGTGCCCCCAGGAAAATCCAGTCTGCTTAAATGCAATGGATCTGGACGGGGATGTGGCATGGAGTCAGGTAATGGTGGCTAATGTATTCACTGTTACGGGAAGCTGGTGTGTGGATGTGCGCCGGACAGGTCATTATAAAATTGAAGTCTGCCGGTGGCCCAGGGAGGCAGCCAAGGCTATATCCCAGCAGCTTACCCCAAAAGAGAAAGAGGCGCTGGCACCTTATCACAGCCTTCAGGAGGCAGTTAAATTCTGCCCCGCCAAGGCATATGTGAGGCTGCAGGATAAGGAGTATGAGGCTTCTGTACAGCCTGATCTGGAGTCAGTGGAATTTCAGACAGACATCTGTGAAGAGGGGATTATGAGGATAGAAGCTGGTTTTATAAACATGGACGGGAAAAAGCAGGGAGCTTACTATGTATACATTACCTACCTGGAAGAGGATAGTTGACCGGATGACAAGAAAAACTTATCAGAGGCGTATGTTTTGGACGTTTTTTATGACGGCCCTGGCTGTGCTCGTCTTTTTTGGAATTATTATCGGCAGATTTTCATATCAGATGCTGGAGGAAGAGATATATGAGAATGCAAAAAAGGATTTAAATACAGTTGTAAATTCTCTGGAGGGCTTTGTGGAAGAGATTGAAAAGGAAGCTCTCTATGTGACCCTGAACCAGCAGTACCAGGAGGCAATCTCCATAGATGCGGAGGATATGGGATATAAGAACTTTCAGAGGGTCATGGGAATTACTAACCTGCTTATGTATATGACTGCTTCGCAGGATGTCTATGACGAGATTAATTTCTATACAGTGGAAGGAGAATATTTTAGCGGAAATGCGGAGGATGATCCGGAAGAATATATGGAGAAAAAGCAGGTTTCGGCAGGAGAATTGATTGATTCAGAGGATCTGTCACGCTGGATCTCATACAGTAATTTAACAGGACAAGGGAAAACAGAGGTTTTTCTGGCTTTTCAGAGAAAGGTGTACAGCTATGGCGGCAAACTGATGGGGGTACTGGAAATCTGCGTAAACCGCGGGCAGATGAAAAGCTATTATGGAAAAAACCTGCAGAGATATATGAATGTGTTTGTAGTGAATAAGGAGGAAAAAATAATATCCTCCACAGATGAAAGTGCTTTAGACCAAAGTCTTCAGAATATGCCGTTTGGTGGTCTGGAGGCTGACGAGATTAAAAAAGTGGACCATATTAAGTATGACGGTGAAAGATACATACTTCTGAGCTACCCGTATGAGTCTATGGGCTGGAATATATTTGCCACTGTCCAGGACAAAGAAATCAAGAAAAATACCTTTAAGCTGGTGGTTATCCTGGCTGTGATGGAGGTAGTTTTGATTTTAAGCGTTCTGGTATTCATCCGGTTTATGACAAGAAAGCTGACAAAGCCTATCCAGGATATGGGACAGGTAGTAGAGGAAGTGAGCAAAGGAAACTGTCAGGTCCGGATTGAAGAGATTCCGGAGGGCGACATGGGAGCTTTATGTAACCAGATCAATGACATGATCGTGAAGCTGGACAGGCTTATGACAAATAATATTGAGATCGAGAGGCAGAAACGTATTTTTGAGATCAATTATATACAGATGCAGATGAATCCGCACTTTTTATATAATACACTGGAGACAGTCTGTGGCATGATAGAGGAGGAAGAGAAGGATAGGGCCATTTTTGTATTAAATTGTTTATCAAAGTTTTACAGGCGTGTGCTCAGAAGTGAGGCGGAGCAGTCAGGAATTGAATCTGAGCTTTTGATCGTGAAAGAATACCTGGATATTGTAAAAGAGCGCTTTCCTGATCTGTTCAGATACAGGATCATAGTTTCAGAGGAGTTAAAAAAACAAAACTGTATTAAACTGATCTTGCAGCCAATTGTGGAAAATGCAATTGTGCATGGGTTCCAGAAGCGGGATAATACTTTTGACTTAATTATACAGGGATGTGTAAAAGGTGACACATGTGTCATTGAAGTGGTGGACAATGGGTGCGGCATCCCGCCCAAAAAGGTTCAGCAGCTAAATGAGTCAATGATAAATAATGATAAAGATTTTGATGGTTTTGGCATACAAAATACAGATAAGCGGATCAAGCTCCACTATGGCAGCAAGTATGGGCTGAGTGTTCAGTCCGAGGAAGGCCGCTGGACTATTGTAAAGATTATCCTTCCAAGAAATGAGGTGTCATAAATAGTATGTACAGAGTGATCATTGTTGACGATGAATATTACATCCGCAGAAGGGTCTGCAGATGTATTGACTGGGAAGCCCATGGATTTCAGGTGGAAGCGGAGATTGGGTCAGGGGAAAAGGCTTTTTCCTATATTCAGCAAAATCAGGTGGATTTAGCTGTAGTGGATATCTCTATGCCTGATATCAGCGGCCTGGAGCTTATAGAGAAGATTCGGAAGGAAAATTCAGAATTAAAGATCATTATTCTGACAGGCTATGATTACTTTGAATATGCGAAAAGAGCTGTAAATCTTGGCGTCAGCTATTTTATGCTGAAGCCTGTGGATAAGCAGGAGATGAGCGGGACAGTATTGAAGATCAGGGAGGAACTGGATGCCAAGCACAGAGAGAGAATAGCTGTGCAGGAACTGCGCACGGATAAAGATAAACTGGAAAATGCTTATTTAAGCCAGATGCTTTTAGAGAACCGGGGACAGGAGGATGAAGCTATTTTCCAGGGAATGCTGGAAAATTACGGGATCGTGGAATCAGGTTCCTATATGCTTCTGTGTGAGAACTGCCGTGCTGATGAAAATGCATTATTTGAAATTACAGAGGATGAGGCAGGTCCTCATCCTCAGAACCATATCCAGGGGCGTATATGCCTGAACATCACAGATAAATTTAAAAGGATATTCAGAGTGATAGAGGGGGAGGATGCCGGGCAGCTGAAGGAGAGGATAGAGGATCATTTGGCTGTTTACCAGAAAAAGCCGATGTGCAGGGAATGGGTGATCTGTTCAGAGCCTTTTCCAGGTACCCCGGATAATATTAGGAAGGCATATGCTTCTATCAGGAAAGAGCTTTTTTATGATTCCATGCCCGGATATAAAAATGAGACATGTATTATTTGTTGTGATGA
The DNA here is from genome assembly GCF_024622195.1 of Murimonas intestini. Taxonomy (NCBI): domain Bacteria; kingdom Bacillati; phylum Bacillota; class Clostridia; order Lachnospirales; family Lachnospiraceae; genus Murimonas; species Murimonas intestini. Next base: position 99,110 of record NZ_JANKBI010000020.1, on the reverse strand, counting down.
GGAAGAAATCCGCGGAAAAGAGAGACGTATGCTGCAGGTCTGTATGGAGAAGCTGGAGAAAAATCTGGAGCCCTGCAGCCGTGCCGGAATTTTGGCTGCATTAGAGGAATTTTTTGATACTTTGGAAAAAGAGCTTGTTTCTCTTGATATGCTTGATGTGCTTATAAAGAGAATGCTGTACTTGGCATATTGTATGGCAGAAAAGTATCTTCCGGATTCTATGTACAAAGAGATGGCAGAAAAAATCTCATCTGTCCAGAGAGCCTTTCTTGAAAACGGAAATATCAGCAGCTGCCGGCAGGAGATGAGGCGTCTTTTTGAAGAACTGGCAGGAATGGCAGACACCGTACAGTATGTATCGGCAGACCAGATCGTCAAAAAGGTAAAAGATATTGTGGAAAAGCAGTATAATGACGGAGAACTGGGGGTACAGCGGATAGCTGATATTCTGAGCCTCAATGCAAACTACGTGGGAATAACCTTTAAAAGGACAGCGGGAATGAGCATTTCGCAGTATATTAATCATGTGCGTATGGAAAATGCAATATATCTTATAAAGAATACATTGATTCCCATCCAGGAGATAGCGGAGACGGTAGGATACTCAGACCAGTTCTATTTTTCTAAGAAATTTAAACAGCTTTATGGTATGTCACCTTCGTCCTGCCGGTACAGCAGCGGCAATTAGCTGCCTGTATTGTAAAGCAGTGATTCCTGTCTCTCTGCGGAATATCTTGCAAAAATAACTTGCAGATCCGAAGCCGCATTTTTCTGAGATCTCAAGGATTGTGCAATCACTTTGATGAAGCATATTTTTAGCCTTCTCAAGTCTGTAATTGAGCAGATAGCTTATGGGTGACTCGCGCAGATACGAATGAAAACAGCGGGAAGCCTCACTTTTGCTGATATCTGCGGCACCTGAAATATCTTGCAGGGATATTGGCTCTGCATAATTATCATGAATAAAAGCAAGCATTTTCTGCATTCTTATCTGCAGCAGATGGTTGTTTTTTTTAACAGCTGATTTTGGAATATCAAATCTGTTTATATAGATAATCTGCCAGATTTTATTTAACAGCGTCTGAACTTCCATTTCATAACATTGACTTTGCACATCAGCATTTTGAAATCCGATATATGGGAATTGACCATAAAAATCAGAAGGAGGGCTGTATTTTTGCAGCAATGAAAACGTCTTATCCAGAAGAGACAGGATGCTTTTATGCCAGGGGCAGTCTGGATGAAGGAGAATGTATGGTATTTCTTCATCTTTTAAGATATCCTGCATGTATTTCTGATAAATGATACTCCCATAGGGGGCCAGGAGTTCATGTGAAAACACGATATTAGGACATGCAGACTTCCCGGAATCTATCGGAGAAAAAGAATGAAGAACATTGGAGTTAATAAACAGGCCGTCCCCTTCTCCTAGAGTAATAGTTGTCTGTCCCAGCTGGATTTGAAGTGTACATCCGGATACAACATAGAACTCTATTTCGGGATGCCAGTGCAGTGGTATCATTCTGCCCGGATATTTTTCAAACTCATCTACATAGTACTGGAGGGGAAATTCCTTTTTGCCCTGGGCGAGAATATCCATGAAATTGTGGTCTGTGATCTGTAATACTTCTGGTGTCATTATTTATTCCTCCAGTCATGCTTTTGAGCCTCTATGGACAGGTTATGGGAATATTGTAATATATTTAGAGAAGAAAGTCTATTTAAATAAGAGAAAAAGGTTATATAATTATATTGTAACTGTTCAGTACCTTCACAGTTACATGCAAAAATCCATTTAAAATCGCCTTCGGCGATGGGATTTTTGCACCCTTGAATCATTTTCTTACGGTCTGTGCAGTAAATGCACAGACCTGCTGAATAGTTACATTATATTATTCTATAGAATAGTAATTTAAATAAGTCATTTAAATATATCCTGCAGGAAATAGTAAAGGAGGATGGGTGAAATATAAAAAAACAGTTCTTGCTTGTTATATGGGGTATGTCATACAGGCAATCGTCAATAACTATGCAGCATTGCTGTTAGTGACATTTCAAAAGGAATATCTTTTGTCTATGACAGAAATGACATTGCTTATCACTGTAAATTTTGTGGTCCAATTATTGATGGATCTGGCGTCGGCATTTTTTATTGACAAGATTGGATACAGGGCTTCTGCGGTATTGGCGCATATTGCAGCTGCAGCCGGGCTGGGCGGACTTACATTTTTTCCTGTATTGACCGCGGATGCTTTTACAGGACTGCTTGGGGCAGTCATATGTTATGCAGCGGGGGGAGGTCTGCTTGAAGTACTGATCAGTCCCATCATTGAGGCACTGCCATTAGAAAATAAAGAGAAGCACATGAGCCTGCTTCATTCCTTTTACTGCTGGGGGCATATGGCAGTAGTCCTTTTATCTACTATATTCTTTGCGGTATTTGGAATCCAGCAGTGGAGAATTCTTACATGGCTGTGGGTCTTACTCTCAGCATTAAATATAATCCTATTTGTGGATTGCCCCATATTCCCTCTGATAAGCAAAGGAGAGAAAGGGGACAGCTTGAGTTCTTTATTCCATAAGCCGGTTTTCTGGCCGCTGATACTGATGATGGTATGTTCAGGGGCAAGCAATAATGGCATAAGCCAGTGGCTCTCCGCTTTTCTTGAAGGAACCTTAGCTGTACCGAAGAATGTGGGTGATCTTACCGGGACAATGGCCTACGCAATGCTGATGGGGCTCTCAAGAGTAATGTATGCAAAGTGCAGTGAAAAAATAGAATTAAAAAAAGCAATATTATACAGCAGTTTGGGATGTGTGATGGCATATCTGCTGATATCCATACCGCAGGCACCGCTGCTGAATATATTAGGCTGTTCCCTGTGCGGCTTTTCTGTTGGATTGCTGTGGCCGGGTACCTTTAGCATTGCTTCTTCCGCAATGAGACAGGGAGGAACGTTACTGTTTGCTCTCCTGGCACTGGCAGGAGATATAGGCTGCGCGGCAGGTCCCGGACTTGTGGGCGCTGTGACAGGAAGATACGGGGGAGATATGAAACTGGGGATTTTAGCAGGAAGTCTTTTCCCCATAATAATGTTGTTATGTATTCTCTACGGAAATATAAAGAAAATATGGAAAGTGAGGAAAGAAAATGAAATATGATGATTTAAAGTGGCTGTGTGAGAGCAGATGTGAAAAAGAGGAAAAAGGGATCAAAATATATGCTCCTTCAGGTTCTAATTATTTTGTAAATCCTATAACAGGTAATGTTGCAGCTGCAGCACCGTTTTTATATAAAGAAGTGACAGGTGATTTTCTGTTCAGAGCAAAGGTCGGTCTGGATTTTGTATCCACCTATGATGCCGCTGTGCTGCTTGCATTGGATCATGAGAGGCTATGGGCAAAAGCGTGTTTTGAGTACACGGATCTGGGCACCCATTCTGTTGTGACTGTTATGACTAATGGAAAATCAGATGATGCAAATGGAATTAATGTAGAAGGAAATGAGGTATGGCTGCAGTTAGCGCGAAAGGATGATATTTTTGCGGTTCATTACTCACTGGATGGAAAGATTTACAAAATGGCCCGCCTTACCTGGCTGCCCATGAGTAAGACTATAAAAGTTGGTTTTGAAGCGCAGTCACCGATGGGGGAAGGCGGGATGCGTTCGTTTGAAGAGATACTGTTAGTCAATACGAGTTTAGGTGATATAAGAAATGGGAATATGTAAGGATATGTCTTTTTATACCTTCTGATGTCTGGGATAAACCTGGTATGTATTAAAAACGACGGTGCGCTTTTTAATATCCTGAGTTAGTTATAAAACCAAGAAAGTGCATATGGAGCAAACAAGAGAATTGGAGCAGACAGGCCGCTAATCTTTAAGATTTATAAGAAATCAAAGACTTATAATAAAACCAAAATTATATGAAATGTACTGTATTTTTTAAAAATTCAATCAGCTCAATTTCTTGTTTAGCAAGTGTAGTATCAGAAAGAAAAATCGCACATATATTCATTTTGAACTCATTATCTCTTATTGGAATATAACAAAATTCTGGATTTTTTGAATTAGATGTAAGGGTTAAAAGAGAAAAATGTTTGTTATTTTTCAGTACTAAAAATAATTCATCTCTATTCAGTACTTTTAGAGAACGCTTAGAGTCATATATATTTCTAAGTACAGATTTTTCCAATACTGCTGTATAATAAGTTAAAGGATATTCAAGGGTTTCACTGATGGAAATACTTTTTTTGAAAGCAAGAGAATGAGTCTTACTAACAATAGCGTATATTTGTACGGATTCAAAAAGCATACGATACTGCAAATTATATTGTTTTATTTCCTCGGCAAATCCGTTTAAATCTGCTTGATATACTGGCATAATTCCTAGACGAACTTTTTGACATACGACATCATTTATTGTTTCAAATGGCTCTGTCCTGCGAAGCATATCAGAAAGTAAAAATCCCTGTTCTTGAAATTTAAGAAGTGCTTCAAGAATATATGATAAATAAATAAATGAAATCGAAACCGTTTTATTAGTGGAGGACAATGCTTCTATTTTTTTATATTCTGCAATAATATTTTGGGCTATTTCAACAAACTTTGCCCCCTTTTCTGTTAATTTAACTCCTTTTGGTGTCCTCATGAAGACTGTAAATCCTAATTCTTGCTCACATCGTTTTACGATATTGTTTAGTGAGGGTTGAGAAATGTACAGTCTTTGTGAGGCACTGTTAATTGAACCACATTGAGAAATAGTAATAAGTTGTTTTAAATGGTGTATTTCCATGTTTTATTTCCTTTCAGTTATAATGTATATGTTATAACAGATATAAAATTATACTTCAAGACAAACATATGAAAAAGGGATAAAATAATTGTCGTAAGAATTTCAAGAAAGAGAGTGAAAATATGTATTCTTCAATTTATGCTGAAAGCAAAGAAATGTATGATGAACTTATAGAATGGCGTAGAGAACTTCACAAAGTACCTGAATTGGGACTTGAACTTCCTAAAACAGTTTCTTTTGTGAAAGAAAAATTAACAGAATGGGATATTCCATTTGAAACAAAAATCAACGGAAATTGTGTTATTGGTTATATAGGTACAGGGGATAAATGTTTACTTCTTAGAGCAGATATGGACGGACTTCCTATGAATGAAGAAAGCCAATTGTCTTTTGCTTCGCAAAATGGTAATATGCACGCTTGCGGACATGATATACATACGACCGCATTGTTAGGAGCTGCCAAAATCTTAAAAAAACACGAGAAAGATTTAAAAGGAAGAATAAAACTATTATTTCAGCCTGGAGAAGAAACGTTCGAGGGAGCTAAGGCAGTTATTGCTGAAGGAGTATTGGAAAATCCTAAAGTAAACGCAGCTTTTGCAACTCATGTAGCGTCCGTTATTCCTGTAGGAACAATCGCTTATGGAACTATGACAGGAACATCTGTCTTTGGCTTTAAGATAACAATAACGGGAAAAGGTACACATGGTGCTATGCCCCAGAATGGAATAGACCCTATCAATGTTGGAGTTCATATTTATCAGGCATTGCAAGAGCTAATTGCACGCGAATGTCCCCCTGGTAAAGAAGTAACTTTGACAATAGGACAATTTAACTCTGGAACAGCAAATAATATTATTCCGGAAACAGCTATTTTGCAAGGAACACTTCGCACATTTGATAGTGAAATAAAACAATACTTAATTACGAGAATTGAGGAAATAGTAAATAATATTTCCAATGCTTTTCATGCAGAAAGTAAGGTAGATGTTTTAACAGATATACCCGTACTCTGTTGTGATGAAAAAAGAAATATGAAAATTGCTAAGGCGTTAAATTCTATGAATACCGAATTTAATATGGTATCTGGGTTGCACACAACTGGTTCTGATGATTTCGCAGTGTTTGCAAATAAAGTCCCATCTTCTTATTTTATGATAGGAGCTAAAGTAGATTCAGATAATATTTATGCACATCATAATCCTAAAGTATGTTTCAACGAACAAGTTTTACCAATCGAAACTGCGGTATATGCGTGTGTAGCTATGGACTGGGAATAGCTTATAAAATTGAAAGGGAGATACACGGTTTCATATGTGTAATCTCCCTTATTTTCGTCTTATCAAGGCTCACTCAATCATAATAAAATCGTGATAAAATAGTTGCTTTTTTTTATTGATGAATAGTCCTTAAATACTGTATTTTCGCAGATGATCGGATTTTCTATTTTAAGTTTGGGGTAATATATGCAGTATTAACCCAGGGAATGTTTTGTTACAGTGTATTAGATTATTAATTATTATAGATGAATGCCAATATTTATATTTGATTTATATGTGATCATATAATAGGTGGCAAAGATGACTGCATGGGGCAGATATGTTGGAAAGTGCAGTATGCAGATTGAAAGGATGAAGTTTTAAGTATTTGTTAGTGCTGCGTTCTGGTGCGAATCTTAAGTGAACATAAAATCCCCGGGAGATTCGCACCAAAAAATGTACTATTTTGTTGGCGCAGAGAAAGAAAAATGAAATAAAACCTTTAAATGAAGAGCTTTTTGTGTTAAAATTATAGAAAACATACAAATATTGAAGTTGATTTTAGGATGTTTTTGCTGTCGCCACTATGTAGTGGCGTGGATTGAAATCCACTACCGGGAGTGCCACTGTACAGTGTAATCATGTCGCCACTATGTAGTGGCGTGGATTGAAATCGATGTATCACTGTCTGCATTGATTAAAAGTAAAGTCGCCACTATGTAGTGGCGTGGATTGAAATACAAGAGATCGGCTGAAGAACATAATCCCCATTGTCGCCACTATGTAGTGGCGTGGATTGAAATCTCTGTGAGTTTTTCTGTACTCCACTCGTCCTCCGTCGCCACTATGTAGTGGCGTGGATTGAAATCTGTAGGTTAATGTCGTTTACATTAAGCCCAACCAGTCGCCACTATGTAGTGGCGTGGATTGAAATCTAACTGGCTGGCCGCAATAGCCCACAAACTGTCGTCGCCACTATGTAGTGGCGTGGATTGAAATATTTTAAAGTTTGAAAGTCCACTAATGACTCTCGTCGCCACTATGTAGTGGCGTGGATTGAAATTCCTACGTTGACAATACTGAGCTTACTCCTCAGGTCGCCACTATGTAGTGGCGTGGATTGAAATCCATGTCTGTTGCAAACCGGTGAGTGGAATCCTGTCGCCACTATGTAGTGGCGTGGATTGAAATTTTAAACAGGGATACTTCAGACCTTACTATAAAGTCGCCACTATGTAGTGGCGTGGATTGAAATCCATTAAGCACCTCTGCATGACCTCCCTTTATTGTCGCCACTATGTAGTGGCGTGGATTGAAATGGATCCCCTCCCTCGTGGTCTCCGGTGCGATCATGTCGCCACTATGTAGTGGCGTGGATTGAAATCTGAGCACATCAATAGAATTTGCAAAGATAGCGATGTCGCCACTATGTAGTGGCGTGGATTGAAATCGTAGGACTTACATTATTTCCTTCTTGTGTGAGGTCGCCACTATGTAGTGGCGTGGATTGAAATCGCTCCATACCCCTAAAGTTAATATTCTTATCGAGTCGCCACTATGTAGTGGCGTGGATTGAAATTTATTGGAACGGTCGATGTTTGATAAACAGCTTTGTCGCCACTATGTAGTGGCGTGGATTGAAATCCGTTGCAATATCTTTGATGATAATTTTGGCAATGTCGCCACTATGTAGTGGCGTGGATTGAAATCACTCTCTCACCTCCACACTATCCATATAACAAGTCGCCACTATGTAGTGGCGTGGATCGAAATTCAACAGAAGAATACTCTGCCATCCTGTATGACGTCGCCACTATGTAGTATAAGCACGGCAATTCAAAGAATGACAGAACCGGAGGATTATTTAGATTATTCCGGCTTTGTTATTTGTCTGCTGTTTTTGTAGAAATGTCGAAGTTCAAATTTGGCATACTGCACAAAAACATCTAAAAAATTCACTTTTAAATATTCAAAATTCCTTTTTTCCATGTCTTCCTTTCTGATTTTCTATGTACTGAAATCAGGAGGGGAAGTATAATTAAAACATCTTAAATAACTCCCAAGAGTATCAGGGGTAATAAAATAGTGGCCATTATTTTTCTCTTTCTAACCGGGAAGTTTTTGATGTGATACTAATAATTTATATGATTTTATGGAGGAGAGGCAAATGAAGAAAAAGTTAGCAGTTTTAGCGGCAGGAGTTCTGGCTCTGCAGGCAGCGCTTCCTGTCAATGCCAGCGAAGCGGCGGATAAATCTTATGAAGGTGTGACTCTGCACGTTGCCCACAGTGTGACAGACAGCAATGCGGATTCTTTTCAGGCACAATTTGATGCCTTTGAGGAAAAATACGGGTGTGAAATAGAAGTGGAGAGACTGTCAAGTGATGCGGATGAGATGGAAAGTATCCTTCTTGTCAGGGCAGCTACAGGAAACCTTCCGGATATCTGGATGAACTCAGTGGGAGCCAAGCTGGATGCCATGTCACCGAAAGAAAACTGCTATGATCTGTCAGGAGAGGACTGGATCACGGAGCGGGTCAATGGAGATTACCTGAATATTGTGACAGATGAGGGAACAGGGGAGATATACGGGATTCCCTGCAGTCCATCAAATGTGGCAGGAGTTTTCTACAATAAGAAAGTTTATGAAGAGCTGGGACTTGGGATTCCAAATACATGGGAAGAATTTATGGAAAACTGCAGGGTCATCCGGGAAAAAACAGATAAGGATCCGGTCATGTCACAATACAGTAATGCCTCAGGCGCCCAGATACTTTTTCTGTCACAATATTACTATGTACAGAAAGAAAATCCCGTTTTTACAGAGCAGTATACGAAAAAAGAAATTGAGCTCCATGAATCAGATGCCTATATGAGGGGCCTGAGCAAGATGTATGAGATCTGGGAGGCGGGATATCAGAATGACAATCCGCTGGAAATAAGCTGGGAGGATGCAGCTACGGCTGTAACTGAGGGAAGCGCAGTCCATATTTTCTGCCGTACCAATATTATGTCTACCGTGGAGACAGTTAATCCGGATGCCAGGGAAGATATAGGATTTTTCCCACTGCCTGATGAGAGCAGGGAGGAACAGGGGGTGGCTACCTGGATGCCGGCGGCCTGGTGTATCAGCAAGAATTCACCAAATACGGAGCTGGCTAAATTGCTCCTGGAGTTTTTGACTACTGAGGATGCAGTGGACATTTACTGTACCAAGACGATACCTACAGGAGCTTTTATGCTGAATGGGGTAGAGATGCCGGAGAATGTAAGCGGAGCAGTTATAGAAGCGCAGGTATGGTCGGAAAAGGCATCTACTCCGGTCATGGAGTATTTCTGCGATATTAAAGGTCCGAATATGGCTACAATTTTGACAATGGTAGGCACAGGTGAATATACTCCGGAGGAGGCAATCAGCGAAATAGAGTCCGACAACGCTATTGATGCCCAGCAGAAGGGCTTAGAAGGCTGGTAAAGCCGGACAAGCGCCAGAAAACAGATTGGATAAAAAAGTGGGACTGGGTACCGGAATAAAATCAGAGGTATCCGGTCCTTTTCTTCTGAGCTGGCGGATTGTGTAAATGTATTTCACTTAATAAAAGGAGGATCTTATGAGCCGGATCGAAAAGAAAATTTATACGGGATGGCTGGCAATTCCTGGAATTGTTATATATGTTGTGATTTTTGTCATCCCGACATTTGCATCATTTTATTTTTCTATGACTACATGGAATCTGAAAACTTCTGTTTTTACGGGAGTACAGAATTTTGTTACATTTTTTACAATGGCAAACACAAAAGCTTCCCTGATCAATACTGCAATTTATGCGTTTGTCACCTGTTTTGTAAAAGTAGCGCTGGGACTTCTCATTGCACAGTATCTGTGCAAAAAGATAAAGAGTGCAGGATATCTGAAAGTAATGCTTTTTTTCCCGACTCTTCTTGGCAATGTAGTTGTAGCTATAGCATTTGAAAAACTCTTGTCTTCAGGGGGGATTGTTAACCAGGTGCTGGGAGCCTTTGGGATGGAACCTGTGAAATGGCTGACATCTTCCGCATGGGCACTGTTCACCTGTGTGGCAGTGGATATATGGAAAGGGATCGGAACTGCCATATTGATCTATGTGGCGGGCATCAGCGCCATACCTGCCGCTTATTACGAAGCAGCCGCCATTGACGGAGCTTCTCCCAGGCAGATCTTTTCGAAGATCACTCTGCCTCTTCTTGTTCCCACTATGAATACAGTTCTGACACTTTCCCTTATTGGGGGACTCCGCACCTATGATCTGATCTATGCCATGACGGGAGGCGGGCCCGGATATTCTACGGAAGTGCTGGGGTCAGCGATTTATAAGCTGTTTGCAAGAGGAAATTATGGTTTGGCTACTGCAGGTTACGTGATTATGTTTGTAGTGGTATCAATCATTGTATTTCCATTAAATTCCTATGTGGGAAAAAAGGAGGCTGAGTTATAATGGTAAAGAGAAGAACGGTGTTCTCCAGGGCTCTGGAGATCTTCCTCGTGGCCATGACCATTGTCACCCACTGGCTGGTGTTTTATTTTATAATTGTGAATTCCTTTAAGACTAAAACAGATGCCTCGGCCCTGAACCTGGCGCTTCCTAAAGAATGGAATATCATTGAAAATTATATCTATATCTTTCAGTATGGAAAAGGGGCATTTTTTAATGCATTTGTAAACAGTCTGGTGCTGACCTTCTGGTCGATCCTGATCCTTGTCCTCACATCCGCTATGACGGCATTTATTATGCAGAGGAGGAAGGGAAAGTTCAGCGCTGTATCGGATAAATTGATTGTGGCGGGCCTGATCGTGCCAGCGTCTATAATCCCCACCGACTGGGTGCTGAGCAAGCTGCATCTGGCCAATACACTTCCGGGTCTGATCCTCGTGGAAGTAGCGACACTGTTTCCTTTTGCTGCTATGATGTATAAAGGTTTCATTGCCACGCTGCCAAAGGAGGTAGACGAGGCAGCTATTGTGGACGGATGCGGGCCGCTCACTCTGTTTTTCAGGATCATATTTCCGTTATTAAAGCCAATCACAGCTTCTGTAATCATACTGCGGTCCATCGTGGTCTATAATGATTTTCAAAATCCCCAGTATTATATGTCAGGGTCCAGCAGCCAGACAGTCCAGCTGTGTATCTATGGGCTGAAATCAGCGTTTGATACAGACTATGGTCATCTGTTTGCGGCGATCGTAGTTGTGTCCATACCGCTGGTCATTGTTTATCTGATATTGAACAGGCAGATGATGGAGGGAATGACATCGGGAGCCGTGAAAGGATGAGTGGAAATATAATGAAAGAAAAGTATAGAGAGCAATACGGCAGGGAAAACAGCACAGATTATGATCTCCTATATAAGAATCCGCCGGCAGAATACAGAGGCGCACCTTTCTGGGGCTGGAATGGGATTCTGGATAATGGGCTTATGGAACAGCAGATAGATGATTTTGAAAAAATGGGATTCGGGGGATTTCATATCCACTCCAGGATTGGGCTGAAGGATGAATATCTGGGAAAAAAATTTTTAGAAGCAGTGAAACATTGTCACAGTTACGCCTGTGAAAAAGGGATGCAGGTATACCTCTATGATGAGGACAAATGGCCTTCGGGATATGGAGGCGGAAGGGTGACAGAGTACGAGGCTTACCGGGCCAGGTATCTTTTGTTTTCCCCTCATATGCATCAGGAGGGAAAGTATGACAGGGGACTGGCTCCCAGCAACCGCCTGACGGAAAATGGCTGTCTTACTTTGCTTGGAGTCTATCAGATTGAACTAAAAAATGGAAAACTGGCAGGATATAAGCGGATTGCAGCCAGTGAAGAGGCCATGAAGGGCAAAGAAGCGTCAGTGGGCAGAGGGGAGCAGGGGCAGCTCTGGTATGCATATCTCGTAGTGACGGATAAGCTGCCCTGGTTTAATAACCAGGCATATGTGGATACATTAAATCCTGAGGCCACCGGGAAATTTTTGGAGACTAGCTATGAACCTTATTATAAGATCCTGGGACAGGAGTTTTCCAGGACAGTCCCTTCCATTTTTACAGACGAACCCCAGTTTACAAAAATGCAGAGTCTCAGAAAAGGAGATGTCCCGGAGGAGGTGGGGATCCCCTACACAGACCGTATGGAAAGGGATTTTCAGGAACTGTACAAAGAGAGCCTTCTCGGCCGTCTGCCGGAAATTTTCTGGAATCTGGAGGACGGCAGGACCAGCTGTATCCGCTACCGTTATCTGAATCTGGCAGCAGATGAATTCTCCCGGAATTATTGCGGGGTACTTGGAAAATGGTGTGAGGCTCATAACATCATGCTCACAGGACATCTGATGGAAGAGGCAAGCCTGGAAAGCCAGATTCGGAGTGTGGGTGATGCCATGCGTTCCTATAAGTATTTTCAAATGCCGGGGATCGATATTTTGGCGGATGCCCGTGAATATACTACTGCCAAGCAGGCCCAGAGCGTGGCCAGGCAGATGGGAAGAGGTGGAACTGTCAGTGAACTCTACGGCGTGACAAACTGGGATTTTGACTTCAGAGGACATAAGCTTCAGGGAGACTGGCAGGCTGCACTGGGAGTCTCTCTGAGAGTTCCGCATCTGGCGTGGATGTATATGGGAGGAGAGTCAAAGCGTGATTATCCCGCGCCTATTGACGGACATTCACCGTGGTTTGAACGGTATTCTATTCTGGAGGATTACTTTGCCAGGGTGGGAATGGCTATGGCGAGGGGAAAGGCGGTTGTTCATGTGGCAGTCATTCATCCAATTGAAAGTATGTTTATGGAGATGGGGCCGCTCAGGGAGACGGCAGGGAAGAGAAAACTTCTGGAGCAGCAGTTCCAGGACCTGACAAGATGGCTGCTGTTTGGATTGATAGACTTTGATTTTCTCTCAGAGGCTTTGCTTCCGGAGATTGGAGCAGAAGCTGCAGATGGTTTTCTTCGCGTGGGAGAGATGGATTATACAACAGTGATTGTGCCGGAACTTACCACAATACGGAAAAGTACACTTGAGGTATTAAGAGATTTCGGAAGTTCAGGAGGGGAAATACTTGTGCTGGGAGAGCTGCCCGGATATATGGACGGGCAGGCTTCAACAGCGCCTGAGGAACAGCTGTCCCGGTATACACGGCTGGGCTATGAGAAGGAGAAGATACTTGGTAAGCTGGAGGAGGTACGCCAGATAGATATTTTGGACCGGGACGGGATCCGTGCTGAGCGTTTCCTATGTCAGCTGCGGGAGGATCAGGGTGAAAAGTGGCTTTTCATTGCCCAGGGTAAGGAGGGCGGAAAGAAGACCAGGTCTGTGGACGCATATCAGGCAGATGATGTTCATTACAGGCTGCGGATTGCGGGAAACTATAAGGTCCTCTTGTATGATGCCCTGCATGGGACAATTGAGGAGGCAGATACCTGGACAGACGGCAGGAATACATATCTGGAACTGGAAATTTTTGAACATGATTCAGTCCTGCTCCGGCTGACAGGAAAGAATTGTGAAGAGAAAACAAAGGAGGGGACAGCGGAGACAGAAGCGGCAGAGGCGGCAAGTGTCAAACGGGTTAAAAAGCTGGAGCGTTACCTGAAATCAGAGACTGCTTACCGTCTGGAGGACTTGGGGTTATGCTGCAGTACAGAAAATAAGGAGCCTGGCAGCCGCCAGTCTGACGGCAGCAAGTGGGGCGTCAGGGGGAAAAATGTCCTTCTGCTGGATATGGCAGAGTACCGTCTGGATGGCGGTGAGTGGAAAGAAAGAGAAGAGATCCTTAAGATAGACGATAAAATCCGTGAGGAACTGGGATACAGGAAAAGAACAGACAGCTTTCCGCAGCCTTGGCTTTTACGGGAGGAAGATGCGAAAGAACATTTAGTAAGCCTGCGCTTCCGGATAGATTCTAAAGTGGAGGGAAAAGAGGTAAACCTGGCCCTGGAGGGAACGCAGGATACACAGATCTTCTGGAATCAGGCTAAGGTTCCCTTTATAAGAAAAGGAACATTTGTAGATACCTCCATTATACAGATACCGCTTGGCGTGTTAAAGAGCGGGGAAAACATCCTGGAATGCAGGATTCCTTTTGGGAAACTGACAGACCTGGAATGGTTTTATCTGCTGGGAGATTTCGGGGTGAGAGTCTGGGGAAGCCGGGCCAGTCTGGAAGAAATACCGGCCAGCATTGGTTACGGTGATATTTCCTGCCAGGGATTTCCATTCTATGGGGGTAACATCATCTATGAAGAGGAATTAGAGCTTCCGGAAGGGGCAGCAGAACTGGAAATAGGGGAATACAGCGGAGCCCTGGTTGAGGCATCCCTGGATGGGGAAAAGCCTCATTGGGTCTTTGGAGAGCCGTATATCATACCGCTGGGAGAGGTAAAGGAGGGGAAACACCACCTATCAGTCAGGTGTTTCGGAAACAGGTTCAATACCTTTGGCCAACTGCATAACTGCAGCACAAGTGAAACTTATTTTGGTCCAAAGACATGGAGGACACAGGGAAAAGAGTGGTGTTATGAATACCGTCTGAAACCATTTGGTATTCTGAAAGCTCCCAGGATATTTGTATATGATAAATAGCTGTATACATCCCATCACAAAGTCCAATTGAAAGCAGGGGTCCTATGAAAAAGAAAAGTTTTATTAGAAGCCTTATGGTGTCCTATCTATGGACCGCCATACTGCCTCTTGCTGTGATACTGGGTATTTTCTTTGTAAATACAGTTAAAAATTCTCAAAACATTGTAGAGGAGAAGGCTGAATCATCAGCCCGCCTCATCTCAGCCCAGATCCAGTCCCTTATGGATAATATGTCCTTTCTCAGTGTCCACCTGGTGAACAATATCATGTTCAGCGCGAAGGGACTTAACTATCCTCATAATACTCTGGTGAAGGAGGAGCAGTACTATTCAGGAATACAGTCAGAGTGCTGTTCCTACGCTATTGAGGATTCTCTGTACCGTGTTATCTTTTTTACGGACCGGGGCTATTATATAAAAAGTGAAGAATACAATGTAGACTACAACTGCAGGTACCGCCTGCCGGGGGAAGAGCTGGAGGGGATCGGATGGCTTGAGACAGCCAGAACTAATTATGGGAAAAGTCTTATCCTGCCGGTGAACGGGCATAAGATACCGCTGGATGACAGGAAGACGCTGACACTGGCAAGAGCTATCCGGGATCCCGGGAAGGTGGTGGGATATTTGTGTATACAGGTGGAGGCAGAATATCTGGATGAAATTTTTAAGATCGGAGAGCAGTCAGGGGCAGAGGTCCTGCTTTTTGACAGCAGCCAGGGAGAAACAGTATATTCCACGTCAGGCTTTCCCTCAGAGCTTGTACGGACAGAGGATCAGACGGCAGATTTAAGTCTGCTTGAGAAAGATTATCTGGTGATAAGGGAAGAGGAATTGAATGGACTGACTACAGTTCTTATATCACCCAGGAAGGAGATCTATGCCTCTGCACTGCAGGAGATATGTATCCTTTTAGTGGAGGGGATAGGACTTCTGGTACTGACTGTATTTTTTATATGCTATTATACCAGAAAAATGACGAAGCCTCTGAAGGTTCTGACAGCCCAGATGTCCAGTATGACTCTTGAAAACCTGAATGCGGGGGAAGAGAATACAGTCCCGCCGTCTTATGATGAGATCCGTTATCTGTATGAAGGGTACCAGGATATGCAAAGACATCTGGATCAGATGATACAGAAGGAAATAGCGAGCAAAACACTGCGGATCCAGGAGCGCTTAAGTTCGCTTCAGGCCCAGATCAATCCTCATTTTCTATATAATACTCTGAATGTCATTGGCATAATGGGGAGCGAGGCACGTCAGCCGCGGATATATAGAGCATGCCTGAGGCTGTCATCCCTTCTGCGGTATTCCATAGCAGACAAAAATGATAGTGCAAGCACTATTGGCATGGAGATTGAAAATATAACAGGATATCTGGAACTGATGAAGCTGCGTTTTGAACACCATGTTGAATACAGGATACAATGTGGACAGGAATTGGAAAATGTGGAAGTTCCAAGGCTGTTTCTGCAGCCATTTGTGGAAAATGTATTTGAACATGCGTATAACGGAGAGCAGAGGGTAGTGCATATACTCATATCCTGCAGACAGGAAGGAGAATGGACGGCTGTTTCTGTGATGGATGACGGAAGAGGTATGGGGGAGGAAGAACTGGAACATTTGAAGGAGAGGATAGAAGAACATAAAAATACTCCGGTATCTGAACAGATTAAAAAAATGAAAGACGGGATCGGTGTGGAAAACACTATCATGAGGCTGAGTTTCTTTTTGGGGGAAGATTTCAGGTATTCACTGGAAAACAGGGAGGAAGGAGGTTTCAGAGTTTTACTGATGATAAAGAGGAAGGTGACAGAAGAAGATGAGAAGGATCAGAGCGCTGATTGTGGAGGATGAGCCGCCGACAGCCAGATTTATAAAGGCTCTGGTGGAGCAGGAAGAGGATTTTGAGGTGGCGGGGATCTGTGAGAGCGGTGAGGACGCTTTGAAATTTTTGGGATCAGGCTGTAAGGCAGATCTTGTGCTGAGTGATATCCGTATGGCCCAGATGGATGGACTGGAGCTTTTAAAAGCTGTCCGCAGGATGGATCAGAATATATATATGATCATTATCAGCGGCTACAAGATGTTTGAGTACGCAAAAGAGGCCATCAGGCTGAACATTGAGGATTATATCACAAAGCCCATTGAACCAGGGGAATTTTCACAGGTACTTGGTAAGGTAAGAAAGCAGTTTCAGGAGGAGGAGCGTCTCAGAAGGCAGGATTGTCTGGAAAAGGCGCTGCGTTATAAAAGTGAAAAGGATTTCCGGGAAGGACTGGGAGGGGAAGAGGCTGGGATTACGGCCATTTACATGAGCGGCGGACCGGGAGAATGGATCGGACAGTTTAATACAGAGCTGCCGGATATACTGTCCGTCACTCACAGGGAAATACTTCTGCTTTTTTATGAAGCAGGTAAGACTCCTCCTGTGTGGAAGGTTTTGAACAGGCTTTGGGCAAAGACATGCATAGTACTGGAAATTAAGCAGGCAGTCTTCCGGGGGGACGGTATCCGGCAGGTAAAGAGGATCTGCCATAAAGTCCAGGAACTGACTGTTTTGGGAAAGCGGATTAAAAAGTCATATGATAGCCTGGAACAGATAGAGGGACCTGTATCTGTGAAAGAGCTTCCTCTGTCAGAAAAAGTCAGGATGAATATCAGGGCCCAGAACTGGGAGGAGATCTTAAGAGGAGTCAGGAAGCAGTTTGAGGAATGGGAGGGACAGGAAGAGTCGCTGTACAGGATGAGGTACTGCCTGAGAGAGCTGGGAGAAGTTTTCCGTGAAGGGGGGATATTAAGCACGGAGGGCGAAGTTTTCCAGGAAGAGATACTGGATGGCATCAGGTATGCTGATTCCTATGAGGAGCTGAGGGATTCAGTCCTGGAGCTGTTCAGGGAGCAGCTGGCAGACAGCCAGAGGTCAAGGGCGGAGAAAAAGGAGATGGATATTTTCAGCAGTATCCTCAGTCTGATAGACAGGAATATGGAGAAGAATTATTCCCTGTCGGAGATCTGCCAGGTCTATGGGGTCAGCCAGCCTTATATCCGCAAGATCTTCAGGAAATATACACATTGCACTTACAGTAAATATGTGTCAGACAAGAAAATTGCCTTTGCAAAACAGCTTATAGAATCAAACCCTGATATACTGATTAAAGATGTTGCGGAAGCTGTGGGTGTGGAGACATTTTATTTCAGCAATATTTTCAGCAAGAGTACAGGGATGACGCCCTCTGAATATAAGATCCTGAGTAAAGAGAATAAGTAAAAAAGTAAGTAAAGGAAAAGGACGGCTCAGCATGTACTGGTCACGGGATAATATTACCGCTAAATATGAATGAGACAGGGCACTGGGAATTTTTTCTTGACATATATAGATTGCCGATATATTATATAGATAGTATATCGGCAATCTATATAAGGAGGGGATTATTAATGAAAGTTGACAAAACTCTTGTGTCAGGAAGCACAGCGATGCTTCTGCTGAAGCTTTTATCTGAAAAGGACATGTATGGCTATGAAATGATCGAGGTCCTGCGGAACCGTTCACAGAATGTATTTGAATTGAAGGCGGGTACCCTGTATCCTCTGCTTCATACACTGGAGGATAAGAATTATTTGAATTCTTATGAAAGCGATGCGGCAGGAAAGACAAGGAAATATTATTCGATCACGAAAACAGGCAGAAAGATATTGTCTGAGAAACAGGAGGAATGGAAGGTATATTCGGAGGCAGTGGCAAATGTTCTCAACCTGGGAGGTGCCGTATGAATACAGACGAATATATAAATACACTGACAGAACAAATACGGTGCAAAAAAGCCAGACATGCTGTGGCAGAAGAAATCCGGGCGCATATTGAAGACCAGAAGCAGGAATACCTCTGCGAAGGGGCAGATGAGGCGGAGGCAGAAGAAATGGCGGTAAAGGAAATGGGGGATCCCATAGAGGCTGGTGTGGCATTGGATACAATACACCGTCCCAAAATGGCATGGGGGATGATTGCTCTGATGAGTGTATTAAGTATTCTCGGCCTTGTTCTGCAGTATCTTGTACATCTGGATTTATCAAAGCTTCAGGATAACGTGAATTATCCGGGGAGCCCGGTGCGGTATATAATTGACGGAATTACTCCTAATACTGTGATCGTAGTCATTCTTGGTCTGGCGGCAATGATATTAGTCTGCTATCTGGATTACAGCCGGATTGGGCTCAGGTCAAAAGAAATCACGGTTTTTTTATTTTTGGCCATCATATTATGGCAGTGGGCGGCAGGGCTGAAGGTCAATGGACGCCAGGACTGGATACCGGTTGGAAGTATAGAGGTAAGTATCAGTATGCTTATCTATTTGTTTATACCGCTGTATGCAGGGATCATTTATAACAACAGGGGCAAAAGCTATATGGGCTTTTTTGAGAGTATTTTATGGATGCTTCCGGCTCTGTTCATTTCCATACGGATTCCCAGCGCCGTGACAACCATAGTTTTGTTACTGACATTTGCTGTTATCCTGACAGCAGCAGTTTCCCGCGGCTGGTTCAGAGTTTCCAGGAAGTATACTATAGGGGGAATGTGGGCGGCTATAGCATTATTTCCGGCTTTTTTGTATATACTGGCAAAATGTTTTGGAAATGAGTATCAGATCTACAGGCTGCAGGCGTATGCAGGCAGGCTGACACAGTGGATTACAAATCCTGATGGGAATATATTTTATCTGACTAAACCTGTGAATCAGATGTTATCAGGCGGCAGGCTTATAGGAGCCGGGGAGCTGCCGGATACAGCAGCGGCAGTTCTTGGAAAAGGGAATTATTATATGCTGACTTATGTGGCGGCGTTTTACGGAATCCTGGCAGCGGCGGCATTGGCTGGTGCAGTAATATTTGTTTTCTTCAGGTTTTTCAGGATCTCGCTCAGACAGAAAAACCAGCTGGGAATGATAATGGGTGCAGGGTGTTCTGCTGCCTTTTTGCTTCAGACAGCTGCCTATATCATAAACAATCTGGGGATAATTCCTACGGAGATTAATGCCCCCTTTATTTCTTACGGCGGAGCCGGGACAGTTGTCACGTATATACTTTTGGGGTTATTGCTGAGTATTTACCGTTATCAAAATGTTTTACCGGCCGGTATATTACAGGAGCATTATACAGGAAAACCTCAGAATCACAGCTCATAGAAAGCCCCTGAGAAATCCGAATTACCCATAAAAAGAATTATTTTGGGAGAAGTTCAGTTTCTCAGGGACTTTTCTGTGTTCTGATCAAATGCTGCTATTCAACAGTTTCATCAAGCCAGCCCTGCCCATTTATAAACAGCCATGCCCAGCGCTGGTGGGTATCCCAATTCTGTGACGGAGTCAGCACATATCCGTCGGAAGGTTCTAAAGTTTTATCAGGGAGTATTGTTTTACCGCCGCTGTAAACCTTTGTAAATGTATAAGCTTTGCCGTCAATTTCCACTTCCAGGGGATCAGTGTCATGAGTTGTGGTGAATACTACATTGCCAAGCAGCTGCAGATTTTTTTCGTCTGCGCCACAGGCGTCTGATGTTTTGGCTTCTTCCTGGTTTTCAGTGATATAAGGAGTTCCGTTCTCGTCTTCTGCATAGTAATATTCCCACGGATCTTTGGCTCCGGCGTCAGAACTTTTATAGGCAAAGTAATAAGAGGCCGGGGAAACGACCTGTTCCCAGGAGGTCAGGTTCTTAAGACCGAAGAACTGGTAACACACTACAGTCAGATCACGGTCCATTCCTCCGCCAGACTGAACCATATGTGTGTATACGCTGGCGATATCATAAGTTTTTGTGAGTATTGTCCCGCCTTCCGGGCCGGTCACATTTTGAGTGTCCACACAGATTTCCATAGTAGTGTATACGGGTGTGAAGGGCCAGTAAACATATGGAACCGAGATCTGAGTTTCCATTGTACCAGTTTGAATGGAATAGTCTTCACCTGGATTTAGTACCAGAGTATCACCGTATTTGCTGTGAAGGGTAATCGTAATGTCGCTGTTTGCCAGCGCTGAAGCGTCAGTTCCTTCAGGCCAGGAGATATAAAAATTATCTGTCAGATAATCGCAGAGTATGGGCTTTTCTCCATCACCGATCCATGTCCAGACAGCAGAATTATCTGTATCAGGCTGTGCTTCCAGGGGAGAAAATCCTGCCTCCGGGAGTACCAGATCATCATATCCGGCGGCCCCATTTCCCTGCTCCTCGATAGTCTTTATCTGGCCATCAGGAGATTTTCTGGATGAAAATTCACGTCCATATATGTAAATATGGACAGGAAAGCTTTGGTCTTCTATTGTCTCACCATTATATTTTATGCCGCTGACTGTAAAGGTGAGATTGTAGTGGCCGTTGCCGTCGCCGCCGATCGCGCTCCATTCTATTCCTCCATTGTCAACAGGGTAGCTGCCATTATTCCATTCTAAATCACCGCTTTCCAGTGTATAAGTAAGCTGACCATCTGTCCAGCTGCCTTCCAGGGTATCAGCTTTCAGTGTAAGAAAATCAGCATTATATCCATCGCCTTCTGAAACACGTACACGTGCGTCAGTAACGTCTATATTCCTGTCATCAACTGCACTTCCGTCCGGCAGCTTTAGCGTTAAGACAGCAGAAGTATTGCTGTCATAAGTCACATCAATTCCGTTTTCTGCTTTTAATGTAGAATTCCCGTCTGTAAATGCTTCACCGTATAAATCGCTTTTGATTGTCAGGGCTGGTGTCTGCACATCAGCCGCGAAGCTGACCGAAGGTGCCATAAAAATAGTGAAAGCCGCCGAAGCCATCAGTGTTTTGACGCTCCAATGAATTGTCTTTGTTTTTGCCATGTAATAACCTCCCTAATAAAATTTGATAAATATATTATAGGTTTTTGGATTTGTGCAATCAATTCGAAACAGGTGAGGCATTTATGCAGGAACTGCATAATAACATTACAATATTGCGCTGATTTGACTTTTATAAGAATGCTATATGCGAGATATATATAATATTAATGCTTAAACTGCATAAATGGAAGAAATAAACGAATTGATTTAATAAAAACCAGAAAATATAATAAATATACAACAAAAATCAATGTGAATTTATGGAAGTAAAGACAGGTTCACATCTGTAAAAACAAAGGCACAGAAGGAGGGAAAGTAAAAAAAAATAAGGCATGAAGGCGAGAAGACGGCAGTTAAACACAAAATTATCAGGAGGTAAAAAAATGAACAGAAAGTTAAATAAGGGATATGCACTGGCTATGGCGGCAGTACTGGGAATATCGGTGGTGCCAGGCGGCAGTTACGTCATGGCGGCCGGGGATGGTGCGGCGGCTGAGGAAAATGCAGCTGCAGAAAATGCATACTTTCATTCGGAGAATGCAGATGAGGTAAATATACAGGATACAGGAGTCTATACTATTATTTTAAAGGCAAATGAAGGCTGGAGCTTTACGCTGGCGGACAACGTGGATGTGACGCCGTGGCTGGTGGATGAAGAGGGCAGTCCTGTTTTCACCGATACGGAGGGCATTGCCTTCACCCAGAATGGTGAGGAAGGGCCGGCAGTAGAAGGAAATACCCTGAAAATCAACATAGATGCATCTAAGATCAGCGGTTTTACCAGCAATGGGAAAGGTGATATCTATGTGCTGCCGCCGTCTGACAGTATGTGGGTGGCAGGTGAGAATAAGGGATTCTACAAAGCAACAGCTGAGTGGGCAGGCTGCTATACGATTCCGAAGGTAGAGGTCATAGGACAGATTGATGGCAGCAAGGAAAAAGAATTTATTCTTGAGGAGGATACTGTTACACTGGCTCTGGACGGGGAAGGGCTGGATGACAGCCTGATCGACAGCAGTGAAGCTGTCATAGAGATCGTGGATGGCGACGGCTATTATGTCTCAGATTTTGTATTTACGCCCGGCTCTATTGGCGAAACCTGGACAAATGGGGAAAACACTTATTCCATGTCAGCAGAGGATATTTCTTTTGACAATGGTGGCTATGATGTAGTAGATGGAGGAAGAGGCTGGTCACAGCAGGGCGGCGACGGAAACGGAAATTATAATATCAGTATCGGTCTTAGCGGACTTAAATATAACGGGCTGCCATTGTCGGATGTAAAGATCCCTCTGCATGTTTACTGCTACGGACGTACATTTACTGTAGAAGGGGGAAGCCTTATTGCTGAGAGCCAGCCGAAGTGGACATCTTCAGCAGAAGACAATATACCTGTGCTGTGTGATGTGTACCCGGATGAACTGTATGCCGTGTGGCCTCTGGGATTTGATGCTTCTGGCCTGACATCAGAGGACTTTACACTGACTCTTTGCAGCGAATACGGGGACGAGCTTGTCCTGGAGGCAGGGAAAGACTACAGCGCAGTATCAGAGAAGGGACGCTCCGTTATCACAGTAAACTATATGAACTGGTCATTTACACCTGTCTATACCACTTTAAGAGTAGATGTTAATACGGATGCTCTTGTATGGGATCAGGAGATGTACCGTGCAGATACGATTTCCTGCACATATGATATCGCCAGTGTATACGCTTATTATACATTGAGCGGAGGACTCTCAGGAACTCTGTCGTGGACCTTCTACGGCCTGGAGGGATTTGATTCCTGGGAACAGTTATACGATGCACCGACTTACCGGCTGGCATACGTGGATGAAGGCGGAACGAAAAATTATTATGCTGAGGATGAAAATGGAAACGGTATTCTGGTGGATTCTGAGCAGAAAGCAATCTCCTATGATGCATCTGAGGACTGCAGCACAGCGGTGATCAATCAGGTGGCATATGTCACAAGAAGAGAAGATATGACAGAAGAGAAAGAAGCGGACGGTCAGGTCATTACTTTCAGTAAAGAATACGACAACGTGGAGTATACTTTAAGAACGCCTGACAAAGCAGTGGGGGTTACAGCAAAACCCGGTTATGCTTTGGGAAGCGCCTGGGATACATATCTGAGGTGGCCGTGGCAGACCTTCATTAACACTGGATACCAGGGAGGAACAAAATAAGGGCAATTAATATGCCAGAATTAAATAAGTCTTACAAACTGCTCAGCGGCTGCGCTGAGCTTTTTGTTTTTCCGGTATACAAGGTCTATGTAGGTGGTGATCTGCGGTATGATCTCTACAATGGAAATATTGGGATTTGACAGCTTCTGAATGGGCTTTTGTGTCAGAAGGGCAGTCCCCAGCCCTTTTTCCACAAGGTCAAGCATGTTTTCAGAGCGCAGGCCGGTATAGCCGATGTGGGGTTCAAATCCGGCGCTCTTGCAGGAGTTGATGCAGAGCTGGTACATGAAAGTGTCCTTTGTCAGAAGAAGCAGTGTCTCCCCGGACAGCTCTGACAGGTGCAGAGTCTTCCTGCGGGCCAGCGGGTGTGCTGCCGGAAAGACAGCAGCAAGGGTATCCTCAGCAAAATGGATATGTTCAAAGCCGTGATGTCCATTGGCGCTGCTGCGGATAAAGGCCAGCTCCAGCCGGTCATTCTGAAGATTGTCTATCAGCTGGACCGTGTCCCCCTCAATCAGATCCAGGGAATAATCAGGGTATTTCTGCTGGTAGAGAAACAGTGCATCTGTGATATGGTACTGGGTCATGGACGGGATCGAGCCGATAGAAAGTGAGATATGATTGTTTTTCTTGAAGTCAAGCAGTACGTCCTGATACTGTTCCTGAAGCAGCATAATATGTTCTGCATAGGGCAGAAAAAGGCGTCCCGCTTCCGTGAGCGAGACTTTTCTGGTGGTGCGGTCCAGGAGCCGGATATCCAGCTCATCCTCCAATGTCTTGATATGCCTGGACAGAGAGGACTGTCCCATATAGAGGGAGTCAGCTGCTTCCAGATAGTTTCCGGTCCTGGCCAGAATGACAAACTCCTTTAAATAATTAATTTCCATAAGCGTCTCTCCATTTATAAAATGCAGCCAAGAATCCCGGCATATCTATTCGCAGCCGCTGTCCCCCTGTACCCAGCTCTGCACAAATCCCAGAAACTGTTTTCCGGCCATAGAAGGTTTTCTGTCTTTTACATATGCCAGCTGGATGGCAGTGTTGATATAGGGGACGATGTCCACCAGAGATATGTCAGGACCCGCGTATGACAAGGTAGGTTTCTTTGTCAGCAGGGCGATTCCCATGCCCCTTTTGACCAGATCCATGATGTTTGCGGCCCGGTGGCTGGTAAAAGAGATGTCAGGTGTAAAGCCGGCGTCCTGGCAGGAGGAAATACACAGATTATACATCAGGGTACCTTTATTTAGCAGGATAAAACGCTCATCCCTGAGCTGTTCGAGAGTAACGAAAGGCTTGCTGGCCAGAGGGTGTGAGGTGGGAAGTACGGCTACCATATGGTCTGTATCAAAGGTAATAGTGTTTAGCTCATGTTCTGTATCCTCAAATTCCCTTAAAAATGCAAAATCACATGTCTCATTCCGAAGCATTTCTACAGACTGCACTGTATCCCCTTCGATGATATCCAGCTTGACATGGGGGTTTTTTGTCTGGAATGCCGAGAGCACGTCATAGATATGGTACTGTGTCATCACTGGAATAGAAGCGATTGTGAGCCGGGAATTGCTGTCCTCCAGCTGGCTGCTGAGGGCAGCAGAACATTCTGTATATAGTTCATCCAGTTTTATGGCATACGGAAGCAGGGTCTGGCCGAAGCTGTTCAGCTTTACCTTCCTGGTAGTGCGGTCAAACAGAGGAGCTCCCAAATCTGCTTCCAGAGATTTTATATGTTTGGACAGGGTGGACTGGGAAATAAAAAGGGTTTCTGCCGCCTGCAGATAGTTCCCGGATTTAGCTAATATAACGAATTCATGTATGTGATCCAGTTTCATTAGACGTTCCTTCTTTTGTAATTGCTGTTTTAAGAGACAGTGTAGACTTATAGATTCTATATCGATTCTAAATTGTTTTGTTGAATTTGTCAATATGTACAAAGTGAAATGAATTATGACATAAAATCCGTGAAATAGACGAAAGAATGAATAAAACAGGCAGATGGTGAAATATGATTTATCCTGTTTTGGAATAAATAGAGGCTTAACTTGAATTGATTGTGTAAAATGATTCGATTATAATCAGATTATAGAAGTTCAGTATACAAATTGACGAACCAAAAGAGAAGCAATACAGGAACGGGTTTGGAAGATGATACGGAACAGAAACTTAAATGCAAAAGCATTTAGCAAATTTTAAGAAGGTGAGGTAATAACTATGAAAAAGAAACTGGTGGCACTTATGATGGTGGGCTGTATGGTGGGGACCCTTGCAGGAGGAAGCATGTCGGTGTGCGCGGCCGGCAGCGGGAAAACAGATACCGTAACTGTAGGAATCCTTTCGGACCCGGAAAATATGGGACCGTGGTCAGGAATGTCACAGGGGCGTATCGCAATGTTGTTTTCTGTGTATGAATACAT
Organism: Murimonas intestini; assembly: GCF_024622195.1. Classification (NCBI taxonomy): domain Bacteria; kingdom Bacillati; phylum Bacillota; class Clostridia; order Lachnospirales; family Lachnospiraceae; genus Murimonas; species Murimonas intestini. The sequence goes on along the minus strand of NZ_JANKBI010000020.1, from coordinate 73,009 downwards.
GATCACACGCGAAGACGGACAGGTATACGGAGTTCTGGCAAAGAACTGGGAACAGGTGGATGCCCAGACATATAAGGTAGAGCTTTATGATTATATCCACGATGCGGCAGGCAACCCGCTGACAGCATCCGATATCGTTTTCAGCTTTGAATCGGCAATAGCTACTAAAAACTACGGAAAGCTTTCTGTAGTGGAGAGCGTAACAGCCATTGATGATTATAATGTAGAATTTAAATTTAATAAGGCCCTTGAAATCGGAGAGTTTGAAAATGTCATGCTGGAATGTGCGATCGTGACACAGGCAGCATATGAAGCTTCTAAAGACCAGATGGCAACTACTCCTGTCGGGACAAGCGCATATCTGGTAGAGAGCTACGTTCCGGGTTCAGAACTGATCCTGAAGGATACGGGCAATTACTGGCAGACAGACGAATCTCTTGTACACGGAACCAGCCTCCACAACGCTGAAGAAATAAAGTTTTCTGTGATTACAGAAGCTTCCCAGCACACAGTAGCTCTTCAGACAAATGCAGTGGATATCTCCAATGGTGTGCCGGATACGGATGTTGCGAAATTTAATGAAGGCGGAGAGTATTCAGAAGGAAATGCAGTGTCTATCATCCTGGACAATCTTTCCTTTGATATTGAATACAACATGTCTGATAACTCTGTATTTAAGGACGACAAGAACCTGAGGCTCGCTATGGCCTATGCGATCGATAAAGAGGGTCTGAATATTGGAGCATTCAACGGAAACGGCGCAGCCATCAAGGATTTTGGAAATTCCAGCTATCCTGATTATAATCCTGAGTGGGACAATGAAGAGTATTTTGACTATAACGTGGACACAGCAAAAGAGTACCTGGCCCAGTCCGGCTATGATGGCTCAGCCCTCACACTGATGTATACAAATACAGGCGCCCAGGAACTGCTTGCCCAGATGCTTCAGGCCTATTGGGGACAGATCGGTGTCAATGTAGAACTGCTGGGATATGACCAGATGATGGCACAGCAGGAACAGTATAATCCGGAAGCCTTTGATGTGCTGCTGAAGACAACAGGATCTACCGATTATATTGTCAATCAGTGGAAACTCTGCTGGGATGCCAGAGATTATCAGGAGGTTACAGGCGGAACTGCCAACTTTGTACAGGACGATGAACTGCAGAAACTGATGGAGGCCTGCTTAAATGTTGAAACCTACGGTCCGGAAACGATTGATGCGGTCCATGATTACCTGGTAGAGACCTGCTATGGCTACGGCGTTGTGCAGGGTACGATCAACATCGTTCATTCTGAGAAGATCAGTGATGTGGCGCTGGATTCAAGAAAGCAGATCCTTCCTGGTGCATGCGTATATGCTGAATAAACTTTGAAGGTGAAGAGAGCCTCGAAATTTTTTGAGGCTCCCTTCATTTCGCGAGAGGAAAGGGGTTTTCATACTTATGTGGAAATATATTATAAAGCGTTTATTGTGGATGATTCCTGTACTGCTTGGAATTTCGATTGTTATCTTTACTATCATGTATTTCTGCCCCGGAGATCCGGCGGCATCCATTCTGGGCAACTCCGCCACACCTGCCGCGATCGCGGAAAAGCGTGCGGAGATGGGGCTGGATCAGCCTTATATGGTCCGTCTTCTCAGCTATCTGAACCAGGTCTTCCTGCATTTTGATCTGGGGGATTCTTATTTTCAGAATCAGTCTGTCATGTCCGGTATATTATACCGCCTTCCTTACACAGCCACTATTGCATTTATCTGTATCCTTCTGCAGATCGTAATCGGAACTCCGCTTGGGATCACGGCGGCAGTGCACCAGAATGGCCTGGCAGACAGGATATGCATGGTTATTGCACTGGCGGGTGTATCAATACCGGGATTCTGGCTGGCTATGATGCTGGTGCTCTTCTTTGCTGTAAAATTGGGCTGGCTTCCTCCGTATGGCGTCGGCGGGCTGCAGTATTTCATACTGCCGTGCGTGGCGAATGCATTTGCGGGCATCGCTTCCCAGGCAAGGCAGACCAGGTCCAGCATGCTGGAAGTTATCCGTTCTGATTATATTGTGACGGCCAGGGCAAAGGGGTTGTCTGAGAGAGAGATCCTCTATAAGCATGCGCTGCCCAATGCCCTGATCCCCATCATCACGGTAGTGGGAAATGGCATGGGAATGATGCTGGGCGGGACAGTAGTCATTGAGTCGGTATTTTCAATTCCGGGTATTGGCATGTACACCACCTCGGCGATCAACAACCGTGACTATCCTATTGTTATGGGAGGAGTTCTGTTCCTTGGAGCTTTATTCAGTCTGATCATGCTTCTTGTAGATGTTATTTATGCATATGTGGATCCGCGTATCAAGGCCCAGTATGAAGGGCAGCAGAAGAGCTGGAGAAGGAGGAAGAAAGCAAATGGCTAATAGTGCAGCAGTATCAGTAAAAGTGCGTAAAAAAAAGGAGAGCCAGTTCAGTCTTGTGATGAAGCGCCTGAGCAAAAATAAACTTGCCATGGCCGGCTTTGTGATCATCCTGATCTTATTTCTTCTGGCAATCCTGTCATCCTGGATCATGCCCTACAATTATGACGAAATGAATATGGCGGAGAGGTTTGCAGGTCCGTCCTTAAAGCATCTGTGCGGTACAGATGAGATGGGCAGGGATATTTTCAGCCGTCTGCTCTACGGCGCCAGAGCATCTCTGTCATTAGGCTTCCTGGCTACGATCATTTCCACTGTCATAGGTATGGCGATCGGCTCTGTAGTCGGATATTTTGGAGGCATGGCCGACACTGTTATCATGCGTCTGGTAGATATCCTGCAGGCTATACCGGGCATCCTTCTGGCTATTGCCATTTCAGCGTGTCTTGGCAGCGGATTTATGAATACAGTCATTGCACTGTCCATCGGGGGGATACCTATGACAGTCAGGCTGCTCAGAGGTTCTATCATGGGAGTCAGAAAAATGGAATATCTGGAAGCTGCACAGACGATCAACTGCTCTGTGCCGCGGCTGATCATAAAACATATACTTCCCAACAGCATATCACCTATCATCGTATCAGTTACAATGGGAATCGGCAATACGATCCTCATGGCCGCCTCTTTAAGCTACATAGGGCTTGGCGTACAGCCGCCCACACCTGAGTGGGGCGCCATGCTTTCAGCTGCCAGGACTTATATGAGGGATTATTCTCATATGGTGCTGTTCCCCGGTCTTGCCATCGCTCTTGTGGTACTGTCCCTGAACATGCTGGGAGATGGACTGAGGGATGCACTGGATCCGAAACTAAAGAAATAGTGTAACTGTGGGAACACCGAAACAGTTACGAAATAGGAGGATGATATCGTGAATGCAAATAAAAAGGGAACCCCTTTTATTGAGGTAAAGAATCTGACGGTTCACTATACTTCTGAAGGTAAAGTGATCCATGCGGTAAACAATGTCTCCTTTTCGCTGGAAAAGGGAGAGACACTGGGACTGGTGGGGGAGACAGGCGCGGGCAAGACAACGATAGCGAAATCGATCCTGCGTATTCTGCCGGAGCCGCCTGCACAGGTGGACGGAGGAGAAATCCTGCTGGAAGGGAAAAATATCCTGGCCCTCTCAAATGATGATATGCGGAAGATCCGGGGGAGAAAGATATCCATGATCTTCCAGGATCCAATGACAGCGCTCAATCCTGTCATGCGTATCGGGAACCAGATCGCTGAGGGGATAGCGCTGCATGAGAAGGTATCCGGGAAAGCGGCGGAAGAAAAGGCTAAAAAGATGCTGGAGATGGTTGGGATACCGGGGTCCAGATACAGGGATTATCCGCACCAGTTTTCAGGAGGAATGAAGCAGAGGGTGGTCATTGCCATGGCTCTGGCATGCAGCCCGGACCTGCTTCTGGCGGACGAGCCCACAACGGCTTTGGATGTGACTATTCAGGCACAGGTGCTGGATATTATTAAAAATCTGCAGCAGGAATTAAATACAGCCATGATCATGATCACCCATGACCTGGGGATCGTGGCTGAGGTGTGTGATAACGTGGCAGTAGTTTATGCAGGTGAGGTGGTGGAATACGGAAGCAGGGAAGAGATATTTGATCATCCGTGGCATCCGTACACGGTGGGACTCTTTGGCTCTCTGCCGGATATCAATTCTGATGTAGAGCGGCTTTCACCCATAGCGGGTATGCCGCCTGACCCCAGCAATCTGCCGGAGGGATGTGCATTTGCACCCCGCTGTCCCTATGCGGCGGCAGAGTGCAGAAAGGCCGCCGTGGAACTAAAAAGCCTGGGAGGAACCCATATCTGCCGCTGCATCCGTCAAATGGAAGCGGTACAGGCGCCCGGAGCGGGCCATAACTGAGGCGGAAAGGAGAATTATGATGTCGGAAACTTTAATGGAAGTAAAACATCTTAAAAAATATTTTGATACGCCCAAGGGAATGCTTCACGCAGTTGATGATGTAACCTTTTCCATTGGAAAGGGAAAGACAATGGGTGTGGTGGGAGAATCCGGATGCGGTAAGTCCACTCTTGGACGCACGCTTATCCATCTCTATGAGAGTACAGACGGCCAGATCATATTTAAGGGGGAGGATATCACCCACGTGGGCAAGCACAAGATGCACAAGCTGAGAGAACAGATGCAGATCATATTCCAGGATCCCTTTGCATCTTTAAATCCCCGTATGACAGTGGAGGAGACAATACGGGAACCGTTGGAACTGACAGGGAAATTTAAAAAAGGTGAACTTCAGGATGAAACGGATCGTATTATGGAGATGGTCGGCATGGATGAGCGCCTGCGGTATGCTTACCCCCATGAGCTGGACGGGGGGAGAAGACAGCGCGTCGGCATCGGCCGGGCACTGGCGTTAAATCCGGCCTTCGTGGTATGTGATGAACCGGTCTCTGCACTTGATGTATCTATCCAGGCGCAGGTATTAAACCTCCTGCAGGATCTGCAGGAAAAGTCCGGTGTGACTTATATGTTTGTCACCCATGACCTTTCTGTTGTAAAGCACATCTCGGATAATATCTGTGTAATGTATCTGGGACAGCTGGTAGAGACCACCACATCAAAGGAATTGTTTGAAAATCCGCGGCACCCATACACGAAAGCGCTGCTTTCCGCTATTCCGTCTGTGGATATCCATAATAAAAAAGAGAGGATCATCCTGCAGGGTGAGATCGTATCACCTATTGAGCCAAAGCCCGGGTGCCGTTTTGCAGCACGCTGTCCCTACGCGGCAGAGAAGTGCAGGGAGCCCCAGAAGCTGCAGGAGATATCCAGGGATCATTTTGTATCCTGCTGCCGTCTGGGTGAAATCAACTGACATGACACTAAGAGTTAGGAGGAAGGGATATGAGAGCAGGCGCAGGAAAATCAGAAATTATTTTAAAGGATGATTATCTGGAAATCGAAAATTTTGCAGTTGTACATAAGACATTAAACGCACGGGCGTTAGTAATAGAAAGTGGACGTACACTGGTGATTCTGTCTATAGAGATCACTTCCCTGCCAAATGAGGGGGCGGAGGATCTAAAGGATATGATCGCCAGAAAGTATGGAGTAAAAAAAGAGGGCATCTGGATCTGTGTGACCCATACATTTTCTGCCCCTCACCTCTTGCCTGATTCCGTGCTGAAAGAGGAAGAAAAAATTGAGAAAAAAGCGCAGTACCGTGAGTGCATTTACAACGCATCCATGGAAGCGGCAGCGCAGGCATTTGCAGAACTGCAGCCTGTGACGGCGGGATTTGGCTCAGGGTACTGCGATATTAATACAAACCGGGATGTGGAGTTAAAAGACGGATGGTGGATCGGAGAAGGAGGACCCGGACTTGCAGATAAGACAGTCTCAGTTGTGAGGTTTGACAGGGAAGATAAAAGTCCGCTGGCCATCCTGTTCCATTATGGCATCCAGTCGTCTGTCCTGGACGGCTCTGCTCTGAGCGCAGGTGGAAAAGCAGTTTCTCCCGATGTGGCAGGGGTTGCCAGTGACTACATTGAAAAACAGTATGACAGCGGGACAGTGGGGCTTTTCCTTATGGGCGCGGCAGGTGATCAGGCCCCCGCAGAGAGGGCTATTAGTGAGACATTTGTATACGGTGAGCGGATCCGCACTGACCGCCAGGAGGAAGGCTTTGGGATCTGTGAGCGTCTTGGCAGTATGCTGGGAGAAGTAACCTGCCATATTGCAAACAGGATAAAATCACAGGATGTGAAGGAAGAAGCCGAGATAGGAAGGATGACCTTCAGAGTTCCCGGTAAAGAGATGGAACGGGATCTAAAAAAGCTCCACCCAACAAGAGAATATCCGTTTACAGCAAATGGAGAAGCAGAGGTGCTGATAGAAGTGATGCGCATAGGGGAGCTTGCTCTGGTGGGGGTAAAGCCTGAACTGAACTGTGTCAGCGGCCTGGCAGTTAAGGCATGCTCACCTTTTGAACATACGCTTGTGTGCACAATGGTAAATGGAGGCGCCAAGTATATGGCGGACCGCACATCTTATGACAGGCTCACGTATGAGGCCATGAATTCCCCTTTTGGAAGAGGGGCGGCTGAAAAATTGACAAGGCAGGCAACAGAACTGCTGGACCGCATGGCGGCAAGTAAAACGCAGATATAAGACTTGTAACTGGCCGGCGGGGTAAGAAAACGGTTAAAAGGTGCAAAAATGTGCGACAAAGAGAGGAGCGGACCATGGAACTTTTAGAAGCAGCAGCCGTAACAAGGATATATGGAGACGGACAGAAGACTGTGGCAGCTGTGCTGCATTATGACAGGGAATTAAGTAATAATGATATTAAAATGGAAGATTTTGAGGTGGAGGGCCGTACTATAACAGACGCTTACGTGAGTGAAGCCGGGATGGCGGGAAAACCGTCAGACAATGGCAGCTTTGCAGTGCTGGAACTCTCACCGGATGATCCGGATGCCAAAACCTGCAGGATGACGGGAAGAGGAAGAAAGGCCAGGACATGTGTTGCGGCAGCCCGTGTGAAAGTAAAGACAGGGGGCAGATGGTATATAAGCAGCAGAACAATTAATCTGACGGCGGACGAATTTAGGGAGTATACTTTTGAAGTGCCGGGCACAGATAAGAAACTGAATTATAACCTGTATATCCCCCAGGGGAGCGCTGCGGGACATAAGCTGCCGCTGGTGCTGTTTATGCATGATGCAGGCTCCTGCTCAGATGACGTGTGTGCACCTCTGGCACAGGGGAATGGTGCGGCCGTCTGGGCCCAGACGGAGGAACAGAAGCGCCATCCGTGTTTTGTGCTGGCGCCGCAGTTTCCTTCTAAAACAGCGGAGGATGATTTTACAGTGACTTGGGAGGCGGATGCTGTGACAGAGCTTGTGAAACATCTGCTCACAGTCTTTCCGGTCGATGAAAAGAGGATATATGGAACAGGCCAGTCCATGGGCTGTATGATGTTATGTGAACTGCTGATCAGGAATCCCGGTTTTTTTGCCGGCTGTTTCCTGGTTGCCGGCCAGTGGAATCCTGATACCATGGGAGCAGTTAAAAAAGAAAATATATGGATCCTTGTCTCAGAAAAGGACGAGAAGGCATTCCCTGTAATGGGTGCGTGCATGGAAAGGATCGAACAGGAGGGCGGGCGTGTAAGCAGAGGCTCTGTGGATGCCAGGATGCCGGAAGAAGAGCAGAATGCCGCTATGCGTCGTATCGTGCAGAAGGGCTGCAATATTATTTTTACCTGGTATGAAAAAGACAGTGTGCTGCCTGAGGGTGCAGATGTATTTCCCGGAGCATGTCATGTGAATACCTGGGTCCATGCATATGGGCTGGAAGCAATCCATGACTGGCTGTTTTCCCAGTGCCGGAATCCTATTGATTTTTCATGCAGGCATGATGTGATGCTTAAGAATGAAGACGGTACCCTCACACCCATGGATGTGCCCTATTACCAGTCAGAGCTGGTTGCACCCGGAACATGGCGGATCTTAAGTGATGGGGACTACTCATATCTGGTGGAAGGGGAAGATGAAGCGCTTATGATCGATTCAGGATACGGCTGCGGCAATATCAGGGCATACTGCCAGAGTCTGACAGACAAGCCGGTCAGGCGTATTGCCAATACTCATGACCACTTTGACCATACTGCCAATAACTGTTATTTTGACTGCGCTTATATGTCTGCGGAGACAAAAGAACTGGCAACAATCCCCTTCCCCAGCTTTGAAGGGATAGAGTTTCCCAGAGATTATCCGGTGGAGGTCATTGATGAGGGGTACACCTTCCATTTGGGCGGGCGGGACCTGGTGACATTTAAGATACCGGATCATGCTGCAGGGAGCCTGGCTTTTCTGGATAATAAAGAAGGGATATTATTCTGCGGAGATGAACTGGGAATGCCTTTTGGAAAATCTATGAACGGAAGTGTGGAAGCGTTCAGAAATCATTTAAAACGCCTGCAGGAGCACAGAGATGAGATCAGGCTTTTATGTACAGGGCCTGGAGTGACAGATGCAGGCTTCATGGACCGTCTGGCGGAAAATATGGATTATATATTGGCAGGACATGAGGGCAGACCACTGGAGACGCCCGGAAAACAGAGGCCGGCGGACACGGATCAGGAGGCGGCATCCGGACAGGTGATCTATGACAGACGTCTGCCCCATGCACCTGACAGGCATCAGGATGATCCGGCAGAGTTTCCGTTCAGGAGAGTTATGGATCATGCAGGCCTTAAGGTAATATATGACGTGAGAAAGGTATTTGCAGAAATACCGGTTTAAAGGAGAAGAGCGATGATAATAGATGCAAATATGTACTGGATACCTGAGGCATTATTTACCGATGAGGACCTGATGAGTGAATTTATGCACTGTATCCCCAATGACCTGGATATCTGGGGGAAGTGCGAGCAGATACCCGGAACAGACAAAAAACAGGTGGTTATCGAGGAACCAAAGGGATATCAGAACCTGAACTATGTACAGGGAGAATATATTCTGGAGCAGCAGCTGGCAGATATGGATAAGGCAGGGGTGGACAAGGCTCTCCTGAAGATACCCTGCTGCCACGCATGGCTGAGTATGGAGCTATGCAGAAAATTTAACGACGGCATGGCAGAGCATGTAAAGAGAAGCAACGGACGTCTGGCAGCTCTGGCAGCGGTGCCTCCTCTTGCGGGAAAAGAGGGGATCTATGAGCTGGAACGCTGTGTTAAGGAACTTGGTATGACTGGTGTGCAGATCTCTTCGCATTACGGGAAACGGTATCTGGACCATGAATCCTTCCGCCCGTTCTTCCGCAGTGTGAATGAGCTGAACCTGCCCGTTTATGTGCACCATTCCCCCGTCCCGGCAGATTATTCCTCCATCTATGAGTATAATAATCTGCGCAGGTCCTATGGACGGTGTGCAGACCAGACAACTGCCATTGCAAGAGAAGTTTTTGGCGGGCTGTTTGATGAGTGCCCGAACCTGAAACTGGTCCACTCCATGCTGGGAGGCTCTTTCTTTGCCTACCGTGACAGTATGTTCCGCAAGACACCTGCTGTGTCGGAGGATACAGTAAAACGGTTTGACACTGATACAAACCGTTACTGTGACCAGATCAGGGATAACATTTATTATGAATTGTCCCATGCGCAGCCCTGGGGAAAGGATCTGCTGGAATGCGCTGTAAAGATCCTGGGAGCTGACCATATCATTTTCGGCACATCCTACCCGGTGAGGCAGGAATGGCTCACAGAGGGCATTGATTTTATACAGAAGCTGGATATTTCTGAAGAGGAAAAGGAACTGATCACAGGCAAGAACGCAGAGAATATATATAAGATCGCGCAGCCTTTATCCTAAACAGGTATGGAGAAGCTGACGCATGTCCCTTTCCCTTCCCGGCTGATGACGGTCAGCCCTTTATTGCCGGGATAGGAGAGGATCAGGCGTTTATGGGTGTTCTTCACTCCTATGCCGCGCTTCTGTCCCTCAGGTGAATCCAGTGACTGTCTCAGGTCACTGAGCTTTTGTTTTGACATTCCTGCTCCGGTATCCAGAACATGGAAATACAGACGGTTCTTCCTGAGGTATATTTTGATCCTGATGACACATGTATCCCGGGGAGTGAGGATACTGTAATGGATGCTGTTTTCCACAAGAGGCTGAAACAGCAGCCGGAGCACGGAGAAATCTAAAACTTCACCGTCATAATCCCACAACAGGGCAATACGGCCCGGATAATGGAACTGCTGAATAGCAAAATAATCCTTGCAGGACTGTATCTCTTCCCTGAGTGTGACAGGGGAAGAAGAGTCTTCCAGGGCATAGCGGAGAATACCGGAAAGATTCTCTATCAGCTGGCTGGCAGGTGAGCCGTAGCCTTCCTTTTTCATGATCTCCATGTCTACTGACTGAAGAGTGTTGAAGAAAAAATGAGGGTTTATCTGCAGCTGGAGAGATTTCAGCTCCAGAAGTGTCTTGCGCAGCTCAGCCTCTTTCAGCTCCATAGTGAGTGCATTGTTGCGGACATAAGTGTGAATGACCTGATTGAGGATCAGGTTGTACTCATCCAGCTTTCTGGCATTTTCATAGCAAAATCCGGGTAGGGAGGAGGTATATGTGCCTGCCTCCGCAGCACTCAGGATTTCGATCAGATCTTCAATCTGGCGGAAATTTTTGTTTGTGAGATAAAAACTGAATAACAGACAGAATACTGCCGCCATAAGGATGCCAAGAAGGACAGAAAAGATGATCTGATACAGCAGCTGATAGATATCTTTTACTGGTACAAGTGACAGAAAATAAAGGCCGTATCCTGAAGAATAAAATTTTGTCATGATATACCTGCGCCCCTCATAACGGACTGTACTTAAAAAGCTGTCAGCAGAACCTGCTTTTATGTCCATCTGACCTATGAAATCTGTGCAGGAGCCGGAGTCCATCAGGGCTGCATTAGGATTGGAGAACAGTATCTGTCCGTCCCCGTCAGCCACCAGAACTGCTTCATTGGCATAGTTTTCAATTGAGGAGAGCAGACTGGACAGGGCTGATGCATTTAAATTGATAACAAGTACTCCATCATAGTTTTTGATCCTTCTGAAGATCGACACACATTCGTGAGAGTTTTCAAATTCATAATTCTTTATTTTTCTTCTGACCACCCATTTCTGGGTGGAGCTATCCGTCTTATTAAATATATCCAGCCACTCCTGGTCTGGAGAATCTGAGAGAGCCACTGTCTTTTTATCAGTCTGGAAATAATTCCCCTGGCTATTGTTAAGGTATATATATACGGATTCAACGAGGCTGTTGCTGGACCTGGCGTTTTCGAGAATGGAAAATACGACGCTTCTGACCACATATTCTTTATAATTCAGTGAACTGCGGTTCAGGATCTTATAGAGGGACAGGGACACAGTGGAGTTGTTATTAAACATGGCAGCAGTATCATCCCCTGTCTGCATGATCTCTTCCATCAGCCGTGTACCTGTGTGGAAGGTGCTTTGTGCCTGGAGATTAATATCGTCTTTGATTTTGACGGAACAGTAAACACAGAGCATAATTCCCATAAAAAGTATGGGAAGGCTGAAAAGGAGAAAATATCTGATAAATTTGTGGAGAAAATATTTTCTTTTCATGGCTTATCCTCTTGAGTGTGAGCAGCTGTACGTGTACGGTATTCCCTGGGAGTCATCTGATAATACTGTTTAAACGCCCTGGTGAAATTTTTGGGATTGTCATACCCTACAAGGAGAGATATTTCATACGTCTTGTAATCAATCTCTTTTAAAAGCTTTGCGGCTTTTTCCATACGGCAGGCAGTCACATAATCTGAGAAGGTACTTCCAGTAACCTTGTGAAAAAGGCGTGAGAAATAACCGGGGCTTAAACTGACTGAAAGTGCTGTATTTTCCAGAGTGACATCTGTGAGATGGTCAGCCACATAGTGTTTGGAGGAAGAGATGATCTTTTCATGGTAGGATGCGTCTTCGTCAGGAGCGGCAGCAGGCTTTGACAGAGAATTTTCAAGAGATTCCCTGATGCGCAGGATGGAAGCAGTCAGCTCATTGTATTTAATTGGCTTTAGAAGAAAATCATCTACATTGTAGCGGATGGCCTGCTGCGCATAATCGAAGTGGCGGTAGGCAGTCAGGATAATGACGGAAATGGGATTTTTAGATATTCTGAGCGCCTGTACCAGATCAAGCCCGTTCATTTCAGGAAGGCGGATATCTGTGAGAAGGATATCCGCACTGTGGTCTGACAGATAAGATAGCGCCTCTTCTCCGCTGGAGAAGCTGGCCGATACAGTGACATCCAGGGAATCCCATGGAAACAGATGCACCAGACAGTCGCGGATGTTTGTTTCATCTTCAACAATGACAATTTTCAGCATTATGTATACCTCCGCAGTAATTATATGAGTGTTTTTGTGAAAATCGGATACCTTTTTAGAGTATTTAAGCATAGGATGGAATGTTTTGTCAAGCCAGATGCCTATACAATTATTTCCATGGATGGTAATCTGAATATATCCAGATGGAGTAACTGAATATATTCAGAAAAATATGTTTTCCGGAGAAAATTGTAATGGAAACTGACAGACGACAGAGATCAAGGAGGGAAATGGGATGAATGGCAGAAGATTAACAGCTCTGGGTATGGCAGCTTTGCTGGCAGGCATGACTGTGTTTGCAGCAGGCTGTGAAAAGGGCAGCGGAAGTGAGGCTGAGAGAGCAGAATTAAAAGAGAGCAGTAATGAACTGGTGAAGAGCAGTGGTGAGACAGAGGCGGCAGATGCGGAAGGACAGGATGATATTACCCTGAGATTTATGTGGTGGGGATCGGATGCGAGGCATGAGGCCACTTTGGCAGTCATTGAGCAATATGAGCAGCTTCATCCGAATGTAAAGATTGAAGCTGAGTATGGCGGATATGACGGATATTTTGAGAAGCTGACAACTCAGGTCTCGGGCGGTACGGCTGCAGATATTGTCCAGTTTGATGCCTCCATGACAAGAGATCTGATGGCAATGGGAGAAGTATTTGCAGATCTGAATGATTACAGCGCACAGCTGGATACTTCGGACTTTGACCAGAATTTCCTAAAGAGCTTTTCCTATTATGACGGCAGGATGGTTGGACTTCCTACCGGGGTCAATGCAGGCATCTGGCTGACAGACACATCGGTGCTTGAAGCAGCAGGTATCAAACTGGAGGACATCAGGACCTGGGATGATTTTATCAGCGCAGGGGAGACGATCCACAGCAAGAATGAAGAACAGTATCTGTTTAATATCGATATAACCACACTGGGTAAAGAAGGTGTCTATGCACTGATGGCCCAGATCACCGGCAAAGAACTGATAGACCAGGATACTAATAAACTTAATTTTGCGGAAGAGGATTTAAAGAAAGTATTTACTGTCATAAATGACTTTTATGATAAAAATGTGGCGGAACCGGCAGCGGACAGCGCTCCGTATGATACGCAGGTAAATACAAATCCAAAGTGGATCAGCCATGATCTGGGATGTACCTATACGGCAACGTCAAATGTGACAGGCAATTATTATGATTTTCAGGACAGTGCAGCAGCCATGGATATCCCGCAGTTTGCAGATGCAAAGGAAAGCGGTATCCTGTTCAGGCCGGCCCAGCTCATAGGCGTGGCGGCAAACTGCCGGTACCCGGAGGAAGCAGCCAGATTCCTGGATTATTTCTTTAACAGCGATGAGGCAGCAGCCGTATTAAAGGATTGCCGTTCTATCCCGGCTACAGCTAATGGAAGAAAGATATGTGAGGATAACGGTTATCTGGACCCGGTGCTTGCAGAAGCCGTGGAGAAAGCCCAGGAAAGTGCCACTGCAAATCAGAACCTGAGTGTGCCTGCTGAGATCATCGAGATCCTTCAGGATGCAACAGAAAAGATCGCATATAAACAGGGCAGTATTGACGAGATCACAGAAGAGGCAATGGGGCTGATGGAAGAGGCTCTGGAAAGAATCGGCTGATATTATAGGCTGCTTTGGGGGGCATGAATATGAGACGGAAAAAGATACAAAAAGAATGGCAGGGCTATCTTTATATACTGCCGTGGATCCTGGGATTTTTGCTGCTGCAGCTTTACCCCCTGGTCAGGTCCTTTGCTTATTCCCTGACAGATATTAAGCTGGGGGGAAGCTACCAGTTTACAGGACTGGATAATTATATAAGGATGTTTAAAAAGGATGCTGATTTCTGGGGATCTATGGGAGTGACTTTAAAGTATATACTGATGGTAGTCCCGGGGAAGCTGGTTTTTGCACTGATCGTTGCCATGATCCTGAATATGAAGATGAAAGGGATACGTTTCTTCAGGACCCTCTATTACCTGCCGTCCATACTGGGCGGCAGTGTAGCCATCTCGGCGCTGTGGAGGGTCATGTTTATGAAGACTGGCATCATCAATAATCTGTTCGGCATATCAGTAAACTGGCTGGGAGATCCCAAGTATGCATTATTTACCATCAGTCTGATTGAGATCTGGCAGTTTGGTTCCTCCATGGTTCTGTTCTTTGCGGCGTTAAAGCAGGTCCCCGCAGACCTGTATGAGGCTGCAAGAGTTGACGGCTCCGGAAAAATCAGGATGTTTTTCAAGATAACCCTGCCTATGATCAGCCCGATTATACTGTTTAATATTATTATGCAGATAATCAACGCGCTGCAGAATTACACATCCGCCTATGTAGTTACAGGAGGAGGGCCCATTAAGTCCACAAACCTTATGGGACTGAAAATCTATAAGGATGCTTTCAGCCGTTCAGACCTGGGGTATGCCAGCGCTGAGTCATGGATCCTGTTTCTTGTATTGGTGGGGATCACGGGCATAATCTTTGTTACCTCGAAATACTGGGTATTCTATGGAGATGATGGGGGGAAGCAGGGATGAAGACAGTGAGGGAAAAAAAGAAAAAACTGGGAAGGATTTTTGCATTCCTGCTTGTACTGGCATTCGGGCTCTGTATGGTATATCCCCTGATATGGATGTTCTTTGCAGCATTTAAGACAAATAAGGAGATTTATACGGGGACAGGACTGCTGCCGGAATCTTTTGACCCGGCAGGGTTTATAAAAGGGTGGATATCAACAGGGCAGTACAATTTTGCGGATTACTTCATAAACACGCTGATCATGGTAGTACCCACAGTGGCGCTGACGGTAATATCAAGCACTCTGGTGGCATATGGCTTCGCCAGATTCAGGTTCAGGGGACACAAGGTACTGTTTATGCTGATGATGTCTACATTAATGGTGCCAAGTTCGGTGCTTATTATACCCAGGTATTTGTTATACAGGGATCTGCACTGGCTGGATTCCTACATGCCTTTCTGGGCAACAGCCGCACTGGGCTGCTATCCGTTTTTTATTTATCAGGAGGTACAATTCCTGCGGGGTATTCCTGCCGAACTGGACGAGGCGGCGAAGATTGACGGCTGCGGTTCGTTCAGGACGCTTGTACTTATCCTGGGGCCAGTGCTGAAGCCGTCGCTTATGTCTGTCTGCATATTTCAGACAATATGGACCTGGAATGATTTTATGAATCCTTTGATCTACATAAACAGCGTATCAAAATATCCATTGTCCCTGGCTCTGCGGCTGGGGCTGGATGTGGCCTCCACGGCCGAATGGAATCAGATAATGGCAATGGCCTTTCTCTCTATTATCCCGCTTGTAGTTATGTTTTTCTGTCTTCAGAAGTACTTTGTGGAGGGAATTGCCACTTCAGGACTGAAGGGATAAAAGACCAGATTATATTAAGACAAGGAGAAGAAAAAATGAGTGATTTTGTTTTCAGAGCTATGGAACTGCATGATTCTACACAGATATGGAACCTGGATGAGATCCGCAGAAGGCTGGATTTCTGTGTAAAAAATAAAATGAATGCGCTGGTTTTTCATGAACCGGGCATAGAGGATAAGATCGTATTCCCGGCAAAATTCCTGGGAGGCTCAGGGGAGCCGGAAAGCTACTACGGTGCATTTCTGGAGGTGGACCACGCCATTTTAAATCATGCGCTGAGGGAAAACCTGAACCTGAACCGCAGGGATTATATGAACCATGTGATAAGAGAGGCAAAGGAAGCCGGCGTTGAGATTTATTTTGAGAATAAGGAACTGTGGTTTTCAGACTTTATCCTGAAATATAAAAAGGAGCTGATGAAAGATGGAGTAATCTGCCCAAGCGACCCGTTCTGGTACAGGGAATTCCTTCCTTACAAATATAAAGAACTTTTTCTGGCGCTGCCTGATTTGGCTGGAATCGTGTGTTCTATAGGCACGGGGGAAGCAAGGCTTGCCATCAGCAATACCTTTGCCTGCGGCTGTGAACGCTGCCGTGAACTGGATCCGGTGGACTGGTACAAAAATATGATCATGGCAATGTACCAGCCGTTTCACGAGGCAGGCAGGAAACTGATCATAAGAGATTTTATTTATACAAAGGAGGAGCAGGAGCGGTTCCGTGAGGCTTTCAATACCATGCCGGACGACATTATATTGTCCCTGAAGAATACACCCCATGATTTCTATCCGACTTTTCCGGATAATCCTCTCATGGGACATGTGGATGATCACCCCCAGATCACGGAATATGATGTGAACGGACAGTTTTTTGGATGGGGTGCACAGCCGTCAGCCATGCTGGCAGATATAAAGAGGAGACTGGCATATGCCAGTGAGCACGGCGTGACAGGATTTATAGCCAGAACGGACTGGGAGGGAGTGCAGGACTGGACATGCTTTGATAATCCCAATCTTGTCAATCTGTACGCGATAGCAGCCTATGCAGAAAATGCAGAGATCAGTGAGGAGGATATTTATCTGAAATGGCTTGAGGGGGAAGATATGCTGGAAGAGGGCCTGCTGCCCGGGGAGCTTAAAAAATGTATTGAAAAGATCCGGGAGCTGATGGACGAGACCTGGCCTATAGTGGAAAAGACAAATTTTGTCAATGGATGCCTGTTTTCCAATGACAGCTGTATGCATCTGACGCCAGATCAGTTTACCTTTATCGGCGGGACTCACCACAGCCTGAGCGAGTGGGATCCCCAGAAGAAGGACGCACTTGATATGACACCGGAAAATGTGCAGCGTATTTTAGCAGACAAGGATGAGGCGCTTTTGCGCTGCGAGAAGCTGGCAGACAGAGTGAGTACAAGCAGCATGGGACTCAGGCAGGAAGCTTATGAGGACCTGAGAGAGCATTTTGAATTTATGCGCTGGTATGTGAGAGGCTTCAGGCTGACTGCCAGAGGATACTGCTTCGGCAGATATGCCGCTGAGGTGGACAAAGATGCCATCCTGGCAGAGGATAAAAGTGCAGGGGAACTGCTCGGACAGACCATAAAGGAGATGGAAGAGTACAGGGAAGGACTCTTGAAGAATGATTTTATTTTGAAATACCCCTATGACGCCCAGCTGAATCCTGAGAGGGTAAAATTTTATACAGACGCGCTGAAAAGAATGGCGGCAGACGCAGGACTTAAAGGGGGAAGATGCTGAGATGATCAGAATAAACAGGGCGGTGTACCATGATAAGGTGATGGGGTGCTGGCTTGGCAAGAATGCCGGCGGAACTCTGGGGGAACCTCTGGAAGAAAAATTCGGCAGAGAAGAAATGTATCATGTGGACTGGTATCCTTTGCTTCCTGAGGGAGGGATCCCAAATGATGATCTGGAACTGCAGCTGATATGGCTTCAGCTCATCCTGCAGAAAGGTCCGGGAATCACTCCGGCGGATATGGCACAGGCCTGGATGGACTGTATTGCCTACAATTTTGACGAATATGGGCTGAGTAAAGAAAATATGCAGAAGGGTCTGCTGCCTCCTGTGTGCGGCTGGCATAATAATGCTTTTAAAGACTGTATGGGAAGCCCTATCCGGTCAGAGATATGGGCCTGCCTGGCTCCCGGGTGCATGAAGACTGCCGCCAGATACGCCTGGCAGGATGCCATCGCAGACCATGGCGGAGGAGAATCTGTTTACGGTGAGATATTTAATGCTGTGCTGGAATCAGCTGCATTTATAATGGATGACAAATTCCGGCTGCTGGAAATTGCTCTTTCCTCTATTCCAAAGACAAGCCTCACATACAGGAGCGTAAGAAGGAGTATTGAAAATTATAAAAAGGGCATGGCATATGAGGACAACAGAAACGACTTAATGAATACTTTTTATAACCCCATAGCCCAGTATTCACCGCTGAATCTGGGATTCCAGACCATTGGATGGCTGTATGGGAAGGATTTCGGGGATGCCATCTGTAAGGCAGTAAACTGCGGGTGGGATACGGACTGTACAGGAGCTACCTTAGGCGCAGTCCTGGGAATCATCGGAGGGGCATCTGCCTTGCCGGAAAAATGGATAGCGCCCCTGGGATATGAAATAGCGACAAATATGTCTACAGGAGGTATCCGCAATCTGACTGCACCTACAGATATCCGGGAGCTGACAGATGTGGTGTGCCGTGAAGCTGAGAAGGTCACAAGATACTGGGGGTGCGGGATAGAGTTTACTGATGATCCCTGCCCGGAGGGCGGGGAGTATAATGAGGATGCAGAGATACCGCCACTAGAACTGCCGTGGCTGGAGGATTATAAGCCGAATGCGCTCTCTTATCCCCTGGGTACTCTGGAGGCTGAGGTGCGTTATGACAAAGATGCTGCTGTCACAGGGGACAGAGCTTCAAAGCTGACGGTCGTACTGAGCAACCCCCATCCTGTGGAAAAGAATATAGAAGTCTGTTTCCGCATGCCGGAAGGGTTCACAGCAGAGCTTGTAAAGTGCGCAAATGGCAGGGGAGAGAAAAGCAAGGGACAGAACGGGGAGAAGTTTGTCCTGAAAGCCTGGGGTGAGACAAGGCTTGAGATAGAAGTGAGTGCAGCGGCGGGCGCAGTCAGGGACAGCAACAGGGGATATATCATATTCCAGACAGAGGGATGGCCTGCAGTCCCGGCAGTTCCCCTGGTCCTCCTTGGCGGCAGCAGATGGCTGGTATCAGAACTTTATGAAGGAAAGCATCTGGAAGAAGCCTGCGGGCTTAATGAAGAAGAGGTGTTTAAAACACAGCCGGAAGGATTCAGGGAGGTGTGGAGGACAGGGAATGATTTAGAGTTGTCCGCCTGTTTCAAAAAACAGGGAATAGTCTATGCTCTTCATTATATATACAGCAGAGAAGAGCGGGATGTCGTATTGGGAGTTCCAAATAACGGCCGTATGAAGCTGTTCTTAAACGGAAAACTGCTTCACCGGACTGTCATGCAGGTCCCCCTCCGGGCAAATCTGGGAAACGGCGGAGCGCAGGGAGACGGATCTAACTACAAAGTCACCCGGCTTGAGAAAGGCATGAACCAGATCCTTATAAAGCTGGAGAATGACATTACTCTCAAAGAGGGGCAGAAAAGCCATTTCACCATCGGGGGCATGAGTGAAGTCTGCACTAAAAACCATGGCATGCCGGTCCTGGATATAAGGAGGACTGTATTTCCCTGGGAAGATCATTTATGAACAGGTGTGTCATGTCCACATATCCGGCGTTAGGAGCCTGCCAGCTTTAGGCAGCCCGCATCCGGCCATAAAGTCCCGGATCATTTCAAAAGCATGGCAGTAGCTGAGAGACAGCCGCCTGGCGAAGCCGTCCGCATCCCCGGCCTGCAGGCTGGCTAAGGCATCCAGACTTATTCTGTTCAGGGCGGCAGAGTCGTATTCCCAGGTATTAAAGAAGGAAAAATAGTAGCCCCAGTGAAGCAGTTTTGATACTTCGCTGAGTATGAGCTGCAGCGGGGGCAGTTCTGTCAGGCTGATTATGCACTTTACGATGGAGTCGAGAGGGATGGCTCCCGGCCTGCGGGCATCTTCTGCCAGTGAAAGCATCATTTTTTCATCAATATGGGGGAAGGCCAGGAGTGCAGCAGGCTTTATTGCGGCCGCCATGAACTGGAGGCCGCTTAAATATATGAGGGTGTCCTGTTTATATACCCTGATCTTCATGCAGTCATGGGTTGCCTGATCATTAAAAAGTGTTACCTGAGTGCCTTTGACATTATATGTTTTAGTAAAGCCCAGTTGGTTTAAGGAAGAGATAGCCTGTCTGACAGTTGAGACAGAGACACCGTACTGTTCGGCCAGCTCACCCTCCGAAGGGAGGAAGCTGGCATTTTTATATATTCCGGTGCCGATTTTATCGATCAGATCGCGTGTGATCTGGACATAGTAATGATCTCTGCCCTTTCCGGGATTCCAGAAATAAGTGCTCTCCCTGCTTTCAGGTTTGCTCCCGCAGCTTTGGGAGAGGGTGTCCAGATATTTATCTATGGATCCTGCCACGGAGCGGTAGGCCATGCTGAAGCCACGTACTATCTCCTCGTCATTGCGCAGTTTTAATGTATTCATTAAGGTGAGGATGTTTTTGGGATCTGCATACTCGTTTATGGAAGCCATCGCTTCATGGCGGTTCAGAAAAAACGGCATTCTTGTATGAAGCTCAAGGCTAGTATAGATATCGCAGAATAACAGATTGCCCGATGATTCCAGCAGTCCATGGAGAATAGAGGAACAGATGCGCCAGAGACTGACAGAGTCTTTATTTGAAGCACGTTCCAGCGGAGAAAAAAGGCGGTCCATGCTTTTAGCACTGCATGCGCGGGCAGAGAATGCAAACAGAGGGGGCATTAAGACCGCCATTGTCTCATAGACATCCATGACAGAATCCTTCTGGGAAAGGACAGAACTTATGGCATCACAGCCCTGGTCTGACGGGGAGGGCATATATATGACTCTGGATGCTTTCCGTTCTTCTGAATGTATAAAACCTTCATCTCTCAGTTTATCCAGCACATCCCTGACTGTCCTTATGCCTACGTTATATGATTGGCATAATTGGCTGATGGAAGGCAGAGCAGCGCCATACGGCAGATAGCCTGTCTTTATCTGATGGATCAAATTCTGATAGAGATAATCAAATAAAGTCTTTTTCTGTTCCAATTGAATCCTCCTGATTTGTGATGGTGATATTGTACCACAGATACAATTTTTTGTGTACTATATGTAAACGTACACAGATTTATTATTGTCTTTTAAATCTGTATATCTTAAAATATTAGTAATTGTTCAATACCTTCATAGTTACAATTACATGCAGAAATCAATTCAGAATAGCTTTCACCGGAGGGATTTTTGCACGTTTTTGATGAGCTTTGAACAGAAACACTGAAGTTTTTAAGGCAGATGGAGATATTAGAGGAATGGATAAGGCAGCAAAGGAAGTTTATGGACAGGGAAGGCATTTTGTCAGCCGCAGAGTGCAGATATCATTATTGACAGTAATCCTGGCAGTTATATTTACAGCCTCCATATGGAGCGCTGCACAGCTGAGGACGGTCTTAAACGACACAACAAAAGAATATTTGCATGACGTGACTGCCCAGATGACTTCAGATATCAGATACACAATGGAACATAAGATGGAGGATCTGGAGATTATATCCGATTCAGTCAGTGAGATCATAGATGCAGGGGAAGAATCAGGGATTGGGGAATTCCTTAAACGGAAGGCTGGGATACTGGAGTTCTCTTTCCTGATGATGATCGACAGCCGTGGCAGATCTGTATTTGAAGTTGGAGAGGCTGGGATGGGAAAGCCAGCGATGGAAGAACTTGAAGGCCTGGCAGATACGGAAGCTGTACAGGCTTCATTTAAAGGAAAGGTCAGCGCCAGCTATATGGGAGGGAGCAATATCATTTATACGGCACCCGTCCGGGTCCGGGGAGAAGTCATTGGAGTGCTGGCAGGAGGCAGGAGCAAAGAGAATATGCAGAAGATGATTGCCTCCAAAAGCTTTTGCGGCAATGCTCTTGGCTGCATAACGGACAGCAGCGGCCAGGTAGTGATAGCTCCTACAGAGCTGGATTCTTTTATGGAACTGGATAATATATTCAGAAATGAAACCGGAACGGACACATCATCAGGAATCCATAAAATACAGGAGGATATGACTGAAGGCAGGGACGGGACACTCAGATTCACAGCAGGGACACAGGAAGAGCTTTATCTGGCATATAACTCACTGGGCGTAAATGACTGGGTCCTGCTCACCATCATTCCTGCTGATATCATATCAGGCCGCGCTGACCAGTATATTTTACAGTCTTTTATTATCGTGGGAATAACGATACTTGTTTTCTCGCTCTTCCTGTTTGCCGTATACCGCTTTTATAATGAACACAGGCGGCAGCTGGAAAAAATAGCATTCACGGACCCTGTCACAGGAGGAGCAAATAATGCGGCATTTCAGATGCAGTACCGGGAACTGTCTAAATCGATGGAACCATTTACATATGCTGTAGTCCTGCTGAATGTGAAAGGTTTCAAGCTGATCAATGAGAGATTCGGTATTGAAGCGGGAAACGGCTTTCTCAGTTATATTTATCAAAATGCAGAGCGCCATATGGATACCGGGAGAGGGGAATTTGCGGCCCGGGTGGAATCTGACCAGTTTTTCCTGTGTATAAATGAGCATGAGCCGGAGCTGATCCAGAGCAGGCTGGACAGTCTGATCCGGGACATTAATTCCTTCAGGGATACGCAGCTGCCCTGCTGCCAGCTTTCCTTCAGGCAGGGGGCCTGCATCGTGGAGGAGCCTGAGATGGAGATCACCCTCCTTCAGGACAGGGCCAGGCTGGCTTATCAGAGCCAGGATCCTGACGTACAGCAGAAATGCGGATTCTATGACAACGGGCTTACTGAAAAACTGAAGAAAGAGCTGGAACTGAGTGAACTGTTTGAAAGTTCTCTGAAAAACCATGATTTTCAGGTATACCTGCAGCCCAAGACAGAACTGAAAAGCGGAAAGGCAGCGGGCGCTGAAGCCCTTGTCAGATGGCTGCACCCGGAGAGGGGAATGATATTGCCGGGTGATTTTATCCCTCTGTTTGAGAAAAACGGGAAAATATGCGAGCTGGATCTCTATGTATTTAAGGAGGTCTGCAAACTGCTGAAAAGGTGGATCCATGAGGGCAGAAAACTGCTTCCTGTATCGGTTAACCTTTCCAGACAGCATTTCAGGACTGCGGAAACACTAAAGCGTTTTTATGATATAGCGAAAGAATATGGGATACCTCAGGGGATCATTGAATTTGAACTGACTGAGTCCATCTTCTTTGACAATAAACAGATTAAAATAGTGCAGGAGAGCATCCGGAAGATGCACCAGTATGGATTTTTATGTTCACTGGATGATTTCGGTTCAGGTTTCTCATCACTTGGCCTGCTGAAGGAATTTGATGTGGACACTATAAAACTGGACAGATCGTTCTTTATCAATACCTCCGGCACAAAGGCGAAGGAAGTAATAAGATGCCTGATAGAACTGGCCCAAAGCCTGGATGTCCAGACTGTTGCAGAGGGAATAGAAAAACCGGAGCAGCTTGACTACCTGCGCGCCGTGGGCTGTGATATGGTGCAGGGATATATATATTCCCGGCCTCTTCCGATTCCTGAGTTTGAGGAATTTATTGAAAAAATGTAACTGTGAAGGCATTCCTCATCTCCCCAGATACCGATCCAAATACTCACAAACTTTTTCCATGTATTGAATATATATCTTATCATCGTTTTGTAATCCATGACCTGAATGAGGAAATTCAAAATAATCATAGGGAACATTATTTTCTTTTAAAGCATTTATAAGGTGTCTTGAGGAATCAAACGGACATATTTTATCATAAACGCCGTATGCAATTACTGAAGGCACAGAATTATTATTTATCCACATGCAGGCTGAGATGTCCCTGATCTCATTATCATAGTCATCAGATTCTATCATATCAACAGTAATATTATTTCCAGACATGATACTGAATAAGTTTGCTGCAGCTTCCTCATTCTGGTCCAGTCCATAATTTTTCCAATCCTCATGATGAAAGCTGGCAGGCCCTGCCAGCTCAAAGACCATTTTGACAGGGATGGGAGATGTATCTGCATCACGATATGCATATAAAAGTGCAAGCGTACCTCCTGCAGAGCCGCCGGATATTGCCATTTTGTCAACTGGATAGCCGAGTTCCTTTGATTTTTCTGCTATAT
This sequence comes from Murimonas intestini, assembly GCF_024622195.1. NCBI lineage: Bacteria > Bacillati > Bacillota > Clostridia > Lachnospirales > Lachnospiraceae > Murimonas > Murimonas intestini. The sequence continues at coordinate 48,919 of NZ_JANKBI010000020.1, read as the reverse complement.
AGGGCATACTCTGTTTAATCTCCATTGACTGAGAATAAACGCTTGCCTGGGGATGCTTTTCATCGCGCAGAGTATAATTTATCCCAGCTGCCACATACCCTTTAGAACATAACCATTTCAGCATTTCTGCATCATCGCTTTTATCCCCTGTGGTAAAACCTCCTGCATGTAAATAAACAACTAATCCATATGTTTTCTTAGTGTTATCTGCCGGAACATAAATATCAAATCTATTCGCATTGTTCTCCCCATAAGGAATATCAGTATAAATAGTTCCCATTGAGCTGTCCCACTTAACAGAGTAATCTTTTAATCCAGGGTGATATGATATCTTAACAATTATTGAGATAACAAAAACGATCAAAAATACTGATACATAAATAAATCCCCACATAATGCAACCCCTCTTTTTTTTATTTTTACTTTTCACAGAAAGTTACCTCCAAACAATGAACCTCCCAGCAGGAGATTCATAAATATTCTGACAGTCAGCCTCCCTAATATTGCCGCAATGATAATAATCACTAATAATATTAATATTCGTTTTTGCATAAGCGTCATAATCATAACCTCTTTCTTTTTAAATGTAGTATAATGTTACTGTGATGAAACAAATGTATCATCAATTTGATTCTATCTACGATTATACTTAATGTCAATAGGAGGGCAGAAAATGAAACAGACTGCAAAGACTGTATCACCGTGTAGCAATGAAGGACGAAATACTTATGTTATCACACACATAACAGATGCACTTTTGTCATTATTGGAAGATAACTCAATTAATGATATTTCTGTCAGTGGATTATGCGAATATGCAGGAGTTGGAAGAGTATCTTTCTATCGTAATTTTGAAAGTAAAGAAGATATTTTAACAATGCATATAAAAGAATTGTTTTCGGAATGGAAAGATGAATATGAGAAGGGCAGTGATAAATCATTAAGTAAGCTGGTCGGTCTCATCTTTATGCATTTAGAGAAACATAAAGATTTTTATAGTTTACTAAGCAAGAGGCATTTAATATATTTGATTAAGGATGTCATATTGGATATATGCGGCCCTAAAGCAGACCATTCCCAAATAGAGGCATACACAACAGCATTTGTTGCTTATAGTTTATATGGCTGGATAGAGGTATGGTTCCAAAGAGGAATGCAAGATTCGGCTGAGGAAATAGTCAGTTTATTTAAAATTACAAATTGTCCTGAACAGCAGGGAAACTGACATGAGGAGTTCTGGTCAGATTACATAAAGAAAATCCTGAAAAGCTAATATTATATATAAATATATGTGAAAAGTGACAAAAAATATTAATTAAATCCATTATTATTGACAAATATCTACTAAAAGCTCTATAATATAATTGTTAAACAAATAAACAAGAACGGTAGAAATGCCGGGGCGTCAGTTTCGGCATCCGGAGGATGAGCATGAGGGAGATTAAAATATTAGCACCCTGTGGAATACTGGGATATGGATTTCCAAAGCAGTCATTTATGAATGGAATTGCAGAAAAGCCGGACGCAATTGTAGTAGATGCCGGAAGTACGGATGCCGGTCCGCACAAGCTGGGCAAGGGAGTGGCCATTGTCAGCGATGAAGCAAGCAGGAGGGATCTGGAATTGATCATAACTGAGGCGGCAAAAGCAGGAATTCCGGCAATTGTGGGTTCCGCGGGCGGAGCCGGGGGACGGGTGCATGTAGAGAGGACACTTCACATTATTTCTTCTATTATAAAGGAACACCACCTGGAGAACCTTAAGACAGCAGTTATCTGGGCAGATATCCCGAAAGAGTTTATCTGGCAGAAAATGAAAGCAGGAAAGGTGGAACAGCTGGGAAATCTTGTAAAGGAGCTCACAAAAGAGAGACTGGAGAATTCAAGCGGTGTTGTCGCCCAGATGGGCCATGAGCCTGTAGTGAAGGCCCTGAGGGAAGGCGCAAAGCTGATCATCTGCGGACGGGCCTATGATCCCAGCCCCTTTGCGGCAGTAGCAGAATACTATGGGCTTCCCCTGGAATACGGTTATCATGCGGGGAAGATCCTGGAGTGTGCAGCCCTGTGTGCAGTGCCGGGGACGACAAAGGATTGTATGATGGGTACCATCAGGGAAGACGGCTTTATCATTAAACCACTGTCGGATGACAGAAAATGTACTTCCCTGTCTGTAGCCGCACATACATTTTATGAGAAAGAGCATCCTTATCTGCTCCATGGGCCCGGAGTGGTCATGAATCTGAAGGAATGCAGGTTTGAACAGTATGATGACAGGAGTGTTATGGTGACAGGGAGCCGCATCGAGAAGGCCCCTAAATACCAGGTCAAGCTGGAAGGAGCGGTCCAGGTGGCTTACAGGACATTTGTCATAGCAGGAGTGCGGGACCCCATCATGCTCTCCATGCTGGAGGAAGTGGAGCAGCAGGTGGAGCAGCAGACAAAAGAATATTATGAGGATATAGATCAGGGACGCTATGAGATCCATTTCCTGAATTATGGAATAAACGGTGTCATGGGAGATGCAGAGCCACTCTCCGAAGAAAAAGGGCATGAGGCAGGCGTTGTCTTTGAAGTCATAGCTGATACTCAGGAGTTGGCAAATATGATATGCAGCACATTGCGTTCGACCTTCCTCCACTACGGTTATCCGGGCAGAAAATCCACGGCAGGGAATCTGGCATTTCCATTTGCACCCAGTGATATCCCCTTTGGTCCGGTATATGAATTTTCTGTATATCATCTGATGGAAATCGCTGGTGAGGAGATAGAGCAGCTATTCCCGATAGAATATCCTGAATGGAGCAGCGTTCCATATTAAGGTACGCAGATAGGAGAAGATATGGCAGAATACAGATTATATGACCTGGCAAAGGTCATCCGTTCCAAAAACAGCGGTCCGTTCCAGACTACCCTGGACGTTCTGTTTGATGATGAAAAGATATATAAGAAAATAAAAGAGAGCGGTCTGATTACCAGAAAGCACATAGCTATGCTTTATAAAATGGAAGAGTCCAGGATCCAGGAAATCGTATTTTTTGATACGGCCCTGGGTTTCAAGATCACTTATGACAGAAGCATTTCTTCCGGGACCTGTGGGGACAGGGATGTGTATGGGGCACAGCAGCATGCGCCGCTGGCACAGATGAAGGTAGAACTGTAGAGGGAACGGGGGGATATTGTGGCAAAGGAATTACAGATCAGGAAAAAAAGTGAGGTTTCCACGTGGCAGAGGGTAAAGAAATATAAGTGGATATATCTGATGCTTCTGCCGGCACTCTTATACTTTATCTTCTTCCGGGTGACCGCAATCGTGGGTATGAAGCTTGCCTTTTACGATTATAAGATTGTTGGTGAGAATACCTTTGTGGGAATGAAGTATTTTAAGATGCTGTTTGAGACGCCTTCATTTTTGAATATTTTGAAAAATACACTGCTGATCAGCAGTATCAAGATTTTTCTGCTGTTTCCATTTCCTGTGATCTTTGCACTTCTTTTAAATGAAGTGGGGAGATCCAGATTTGGAAAGTTTGTCCAGGTAATATCGTACATGCCCCATTTTTTATCATGGGTCATCATAGCTGGTATCTGGATCGATGCTTTTTCCCAGGGAGGTGTGGTATCCAGCCTCATGGGAATGTTCGGGATCGAGTATAAAAATCTCATGGTAAATAAAAATGCTATCATCCCCATTCTGACAGGCTCGGAAATGTGGAGGAGCGTCGGCTGGGATTCAATCATTTATTTATCCGCAATCCTGGGCATCAGCAAGGAACTTTACGATGCGGCAGCTATTGACGGGGCAGGGAGATGGAAGATGGTAAAGCATATAATACTGCCGGCTCTGGCGATACCGATGGTAACAGTACTGATACTGAATGTAGGCTTTATCATGAGCGCGGGCCTGGACCAGATCCTGAACTTTTCAAATGACGCAGTGCTCAGCCGCATTGACATTATTGATACATACGTGTACCGGATAGGGCTTGTAAATACACAGTATTCCTTCGCAACGGCTGCCAGTCTTTTTAAGGGAATTATTGGAACTGTACTGATACTGGCAACTGACTTTATCTCTAAGAGACTGACTGGCAAAGGAGCATGGTAAGGAGGCAAAAGGCATGAAAAGAAGATTAAAGGCAGGGCCGGTGGTGATCCGCGTTTGTCTGCTGATTATGGTGCTGGTTATTCTGATACCGATACTGAATATCCTGGCAAAGTCTGTTTCTGATCCCAGGCAGGTACCCCACATGACGGGCTGGCAGTTCTGGCCGAGCGGAGTAGATTTGATCAATTATAAGCTGATATTTTCGAATTCGCTTGTTATACGCTCATTTTTGAACAGCTTGTTCATTACACTTGCAGGAACATTCTTAAGCCTCCTGATCACCGGGAGTGCAGCTTATGCTCTGACCAGGCCGGGGCTTCCTTTCAAAAAGCCTCTGATGGTATTCTTTATCGTCATGATGATTTTTGAGCCGAGCATTATCCAGGAGTATTTTGTGGTTAAGAATCTGCATCTGCTGAACAATATCTGGGTCATGGTTATCTACAATTCAGTAAATGTATATTACCTGATCCTTATGATGCGGTTTTTTGAAGAAACACCCATAGCGCTGATTGAGGCAGCCAAGATAGACGGGGCGGGAGAGCTGACTGTATTTTTTAAGGTTTTCCTTCCGCTGAATAAGATTGTATTTATGACTGTGGGAATGTTCTATGCTGTAGTCCGCTGGAATGAATATTTCAAGAGCAGCGTTTTCCTTCAGACGAGGGACACCACTGTGCTGCAGGTATTTTTAAAACAGTTTGTTGTCAATGGGGATTCCACAGCTATCGCTTCATATGCAAATGTGGACCTCACCTCGCTCAACATCAGTTCCCTGAAGGCAGCCACCATAGTGATCGTTATGGTCCCTATACTGGCAATGTACCCTCTTATCCTGAAGTACTATACAGGCGGAGTGATGGCGGGAGGTGTGAAAGAGTGACAGGCATGGACGGTCAGGTCCGGGTACCGGAGGCTGATTATATTTACAGGGTCATGCACAGGATCATGGAAGGGGGCTGTATCCGGTGTTACAGGAGGAGGTCTATGTCAATGTTTTTTACAATGATAATGGACTTTCAGAGATCTATTCCGTATATAATGCATCCCGGGAAACGGTCACAGGGCCTCTGTTCTGTATAGAGAGATACCAGGATGAAAACTGGGAACTGCACCTGGAGGAGCTCTGGGAGAAGGATGAGAGTTTTGTACGGGAAAATGAGATCATTTCCGGGATTTTGGAACCGGAGAAGATATACATATTAAAAATCACAAGGAGGAAAAAAGGATGAAAAAGAAATGGATGGCGGCTTTACTATCATTATCAATGGCAGCAAGTGTATTTACAGCAGCAGGGGCAAAAGCGGAAGCGGCAGAAGATGTAACTACTTTACGCGTTGTTTTAAAAGGCATCTCAATGGAGGATGAGAGGCAGCGTGTCTGGTTTGACGAATATAACAAGGCTCTGGCAGAAGCAGGCATTCCGGCGAAGTTGGAAGTAGTGGAGATGCAGAGCGGTACTTATTCTGATAATCTGGCATTAATGCTGAGCGGCGGGGATATCCCGGACCTCATTTATTTCCAGGGCGGTGATCAGGTGTTTGCAAGCCAGGGTGTGCTGGAGGATCTGACGCCCTATATTGAAAATTCAAAATATGTAAAAGACGCTCTGGAGGATTTCCAAAAGGAAAGGCTTGCGAATTATCCGTACCTGCTGTTTGTAACTCCTGCATTGACACCGGTGCCTGTTATCAGGACAGACATTCTGGAAGGGTGTGAGACGGCAGAAGCGGTTCTGGCAGACCCGACGATCGACAATTATACAAAACTTTTTGAAGAGCTGAAGACAGACCATGAAGCAGTATGGGGCCTGGACGGTTCTTTAAAAGGGATCAATGCTATGTTTGACCAGGCTTTCGGCCTGACAACTACCTGGATAAAAGATGATTCAGGACAGTATGTGTACGGCAGAGTCAGCGATAAATCTTTGGAGCAGCTGAAATATTATGCTGAATTATACAAAAAAGGAATTATTGACCAGGATTACTTGAATGCCAACTGGGAAGTAAAAGAAAATGATTTCTACGGCAACAACACAGCTATCATCAGCGGAAACCAGGGAGCTGTAATTGACCTTTACAACAGCAACCAGAAGGCGGCAAACGGCGATGGCGCAGCGCTGACAGTACTGCCTCCGGCAAAGGGTGAAGCTCAGGGATATCTTCCTCTGGATGTAAGTAAAGAGTCAAGAGGTTTCGCGATCAGTGCAGTTTCTGAAAACAAAGACCTGGCATTTGAGGTGCTGGACTTTGCAGTATCAGGACCTGGCCGTGTATTAGACCTGTTGGGAACAAAGGACGCTGATTATACTGAAGCAGACGGAAAGTATACACTGCTTCCGGCCCACGACAACTGGTATGCCAACTTCTTTGAAACATTCCAGAATTTTGATCTGGCGGCTATGGATCCTGAGACACCATACTGGTCTGACGCAGCCCTTTCTTCAGCAGAACTGACAGCAAAATATTCTTCTATGGATAATGCTTTTGTAATCCCTGAAGAGCATATTGTAAATTGGGATGCGGCAGAGACAAAGGCGGCAGAATTTATGGCAGATTTTGTTATCGGCAACAAGACAGAGGCTGACTGGGACGCTTTTGTAGAAGAGTGGAACAGTGTAGGCGGGGCAGCAGTTACAGAATATGCCAATACGGTTCTTAATTAAAAGGTAACTATTTGGCAGGTCTGTGCAGTAAATGCACAGATCATAAGAAAATAATTCCAGGGTCAACAGGGGCTGCTGCATTTTGCAGCGGCCTCTGACCAAAATGAGGAGAAGCACATGATTACAAGGCAGCAGTTATTAGCAGACAGAGAATTATTAACAGACAAAGCCACAGGTGCACTCTGCGGGCTTGCTATAGGGGATTCCTTTGGCGATGCGGCCAGGATGCCGGAGAACCAGAGGGACTATGGTTTTACTACAGATTTTAATAAAGGCGCCTCCTGGAGTACGGATGACACAGAATTTGCCCTGCTGGTGGCGGAAACGATCATCTCAAGAGGCGGAGATTTTACTTCTGAGGATGTAGTTGAGATGTGGCTTAAGCACGTGGCCACAGAAGATGAGCTGAAGAGAGGCGGAGTCAGTGAGGTGGAGGCCTGCAATAATCTGAGAAGAGGGCTGCGTCCTCCGTTATCAGGGAAATTCAATCCTTATCATCAGAGCGACGGGGCAGCTATGAGAAGCGGGCCAATCGGCATCTACTGTGCCGGCGATCCTGAAAAGGCAGCACATTTGGCCGAGACAGATGCATCTGTCAGCCATTATAATGACGGTATCTGGGGAGCGCAGGCAGTGGCTGCGGCAGTATCCCTGGCCATGGTGGACGCTTCCACGGATGAGATCTGGGATGCCGTTTTAAAGACAGCCCCGGAAGGTTCATGGTTCAGGGAAGCGCTTCTGCGGGCGGACAGGATCATAAAAGAGGCAAAAGGCAGCATCGCAGATGCCTGGATGCCGCTTCACAATGAATTATTTTCCACACACCGTTCTACAGTGGCGGAGGCTCTTCCTGAAGTATTTGGATGCCTGCGCCTGGAAAGCTCTTCATTTAAATCGGGCCTTCTTCTGGCGGCGAATTTTGGAAGGGATGCTGATACGATCGGCGCGGTGGCAGGTGCGGTCCTGGGGGCCAGATACGGGGCAAAGAGCATACCGGAGCGATGGCTGGAAAAAACAAGATATCCTTCAGGAACATGCCTGAAATTTACAAAGGGGATAGACATATTCCAGTATGCACAGCGGATCGCAGAATTGATGAGGTGCTGATATGATACTTGAAAGTTATTTGGAAAAGGTATATTCTGGTATAACAGGTATGAATATAGGTATCCGTCTGGGAGCTCCGGTAGAACCCACTATCTGGACATATGAGAGGATCAGGGATACGTATGGTGATATAACAGATTATGTAAAAGAATATAAGAATTTTGCAGCAGATGACGATGCAAATGGGCCTGTCTATTTTCTGAGGGCCCTCCGTGATGATGCCAGAGACAGAGAGCTGGTGCCTCAGGATGTGGCGAATGCCTGGCTGAATTATGCCAGAGAAGGTGTGGGTATGTTCTGGTGGGGCGGTTATGGCGTAAGCACGGAGCATACGGCATATCTGAATCTGAAAAACGGGATCCCTGCTCCCAGGTCGGGATCTGCCCTGCAGAATGGTTCTGTGCTGGCGGAGCAGATCGGAGGTCAGATCTTTATAGATACCTGGGGGCTGTGCTGGCCGGGAAATCCCGGGAAGGCAGCTGAATATGGAAGTATTGCCGCCAGTGTGTCCCACGACGGGGAAGGGCTTAACGGCGCCAGATTTTTCTGCGCCTGCATAGCTGAGGCTTTTGTTTCCAGGGATATTGAGCATATTATTGAGACAGGGCTGGGACAGATTCCCGCGGACAGCACATATGCGTCAGTTGCCCGTGCGGTCATACAATTCTATAAGAGGCATCCCGATGATTTCCGGGCGTGCCATGAGATGCTCATGCGTGACTGGGGATACGATAAATACAAGGGCGTGTGCCACATTATCCCGAATGCAGGCGTGTGTATATTGGCTATGATGTATGGAAGGGGCAGCTTTGCCAGGACGGTGGAGATTGCCGCTATGTGCGGATGGGATACGGACTGTAATGCTGGAAACGTGGGTACTGTATTAGGCGTGATGTGCGGAACTGACGGCCTTCCGGCACACTATAGGGAACCTGTTAATGATGGGCTTGTATTATCCGGAATTTCAGGGTATCTGAATATTCTGGATATACCAAGCTTTGCAAAAGAGGTGGCTCTTTTAGGATACCAGGTAAACCGTGAAACGCCGCCGGAAGAACTGAAGCAGAGTATCTGTGACGGGGAGCTCCGCTTTGATTTTGAACTGCCAGGCTCCACACACAATATGCGTTTGTCTGATCCCTTTTACTGCAGGGCATTTCACTCCAGAGAACGGGCATATAAAGGCACAGGTTCTCTAAAAGTCGTTGTGGACCGCATGTCCAGGGGTGACCAGTGCAAGCTGTATTATAAGCCCTTTTACCGAAGGGATGAATTTTCAGATGAGCGCTACAGTCCTGTATTTTCACCTACAGTGTACTCAGGACAGAGGGTAAGTATGCAGATTTACCTGGAGCAGTGGAATGGCTGGGAGCGTCCCGGGGTGGCGCCGTATATACGCACCATGAGTGATAAGAAGGAACATCTCCAGGGGTACATCCAGCTGAAGGACGGCGGCTGGACAGAGGTGTCATTTATCATACCTGATACAGAGGGGGACCTGATCGATGAAGTGGGTGTAGTCATTGAAGGATATTCCCCATCCAAGTCAAAGACACTGGGGGCAATATATCTGGATGAATTCTCTGTTGGGGGAGACAGCTGTTATACGATCTCTATGGGAAAGCAGAGAAAAGAATTTGGTACAGTTACACCGTTTTCAGTGGACCACGGGGCATGGGAGACAGATGAGGGCAGATTATCTCTTATGAGGTGCGGTGAGGCATTTGCTTACGCCGGGAATTATTATGCGAAGGACTGCCGGGTAAGGACAGAGGTTACACCTGTATGCGGCAGCAGCCATCTGATACTGATACGAGCCCAGGGAGCTATGAGAGGATACGCGGCGGGATTTTCTGAAGAAGGCAAAGCTGCAGTTTACAAAAATGATTTTGGATTTGTCCGGCTTGCAGAGACAGATTTCCAGTGGGAGTTTGGACACACTTATGAGCTCCAGGCGGAAGCGGAGGGCGGACAGATCAGATTGCTGATTGATGGAACCGAGGCGCTGAAGGTCCGGGACGACAGCTATGCATATGGCATGTATGGATGCGGTTCTTTGACTATGGGCAGGACATTATTCGGAGACTTTTCTGTGGAGACATGGGACAGCAAAAATAAGAAAGAACCGCAGGATATGTTGAAGGAGGAGACGGATGCAGCCATGGGAAAATGATATGGCTCTGTATGGACAGGCCTGCTCTTTCAGAAGAGTGATGGAAATACAGCCGCATGAGGAAGCTCTGATCCAGGGATTGTGCTACAGGCCGGACGGGAAGCCGTATATAAAGCTTCATATGCAGGATGCAGGAAGCATAAGGCTGGCGGCAGGAGGCAAGCTTGTAAATCTTACAGAAAAAGACCAGGGCTGGTATGAGGCTGATATCCCGCTCAGACCCGGTTATTACAGGGCTGTGGTCTGCAGAGACGGAGTGGAGATATTAAGTCCGTATCTGGGCATTACAGTGGAGGATAACAGGCCGGTCAACTGTCTTGATATCGGACCGCTCCCCGAATGGCTTGGCTGTAAGGAGGTTTTGCACGGAGATGTAAGTCATGAGATCTTTTACTCAGGAGTTTCGGGACGGATGGAGCCATGTACTGTCTATACACCGCCAGGATACAGCCAGACAGGCAAAAGCTATCCGGTTCTGTACCTGCAGCATGGGAACGGTGAAAATGAACTGAGCTGGTTATGGAATGGAAAGATTAATTTTCTCATGGATAATCTTCTGGCTCAGCAAAAAGCAGTGCCCATGATCATAGTGATGGCAAACGGCATGACAGTGTTGGAAAGAAAGCCGGGACAGTACGAGCTTTGTAAGGCCATGTTTACCAGGCAGCTGATGGAGGATATTATCCCATTTATTGAAAAGAAATACCGTGTAAAGCAGGACCGGGAATTCCGGGCCATGGCAGGACTCTCCATGGGATCAAAGCAGACCAGCATTACAGTGATGACCCATCTGGAGAGCTTTGCATGGGCAGGCCTGTTCAGCGGCTTTATGGATGATTTCCTGGACGATTACTATAATCTTCATCTGGAACAGCTGCTGCGGGAAAAAGATGATTTTAACAGAGATATGAGGTTATTTTTCAGAGCTATCGGGACAGAAGATGAGGGCCTTTGTTATTTTTTGGAAAATGACCGCTTCTGTGAGGAGAACGGGATAAAAAACTACAGGAAAATGTATGAGGGCGGCCATGACTGGAACGTCTGGAGAAATTGTGCTTTTGATTTTTTGCAGATGGTATTTCAGGAAAGAAGATTGAAATAAAGGAGGGAGAGATGAGCATGAAATTCTCATCCATACCGAATGAAAGGCTGTCGGATAAAGTTATAAACCAGATTATGGATAATATAAAGAGCGGAGAGCTTGAACCTGGAGCGCGCCTGCCCAGCGAGCCGGAGCTGGCATTCAGCCTGGGAGTGAGCCGGGGGATATTAAGAGAGGCGCTTACCATCCTGCAGGCCCGCAAGATAATTTACAGGAAGCCAAAAGAGGGTACTTTTATTGCCCAGGATGTGATGGACGTGATCCGCGGGAGCAGGGAAATATCGGTAAAAGAGGCCACTGTAATGGATCTGATTGAGGTGAGGGAGAGCTTTGAGGCTAAGGTGGTTGAAAAGGTCATAGCATTGGCCAGCGATGAAGAGATAGAAGAGCTGATGGAGCTGGTGCAGAATCCTGTGGAGAGAGGCAGTGAGCATTCACCGGATTACTACTTCCATTACCGCCTGGCAGAGCTGTCAAGGAACATTGTCTTTGTCAATTTTATTGACATGTACTATGATGTCATCGATGAATTAAAGACAAAATCCAGCAGACAGAAAAAACGTTTAGAAGAAATCAATGAAGAGCACAGACGTATCGTCGAGGCGATCATGGAACGCGATACAGAAAAGGCCAGAGAGAGGATGAACTATCACCTCTACAAAGTGAAGGAACATGCGGCGGCTAATGAAACAGAAAGTAATGGGAATATTCACAGCACTGTTGAATAATTACAAAAAAAACATCTAATGAGCGGGGCGCTTGGGTGCCCTGCTTGTTCCTGTTCACACGTCACTATCCCGCGAGGTGTTTTCGTGCGTATTTGCACGAAAATCCCGAGGGTTGCAGCGCGAAACGGCAGTTTTTGCCGTTTCTGTGCATCGCGGAGCGTGTTACTGGTCACGGAGTGAACAGTAACCCTGCTTGTTCCTGTTCAGAATATATAAATATATCTGGCGCTGACAATACTCCTGTGGTAAAATATAGTCAAAGCATTTTGTTCCAATTTCTATCTTGCGGCTGTGCCGTATCTGATATCATTTCTGCCTACCGGCATCTAAGGAAATCTCAATGCTTATAAAATCCAATATTAATAGGCAGAGAGGTTTTACAACGAAAGGGCAGAAATTCAGCCTTGCAGCCTCCTGTCAGAGAAAAGGAGGCTATAATATGAAAAAAGAAAGCAAGGAAAGTGTAACTTATAATGAGGCATCGAATACATGTCGGCCAGCAGAAAATAAAACACAATGTGTTTATTTAGAGGAGACGTCAACTGGAGTGGTGTACAGCGATAAGGAGTTACCTCTAAACCGGACATATAAGTCCAGGCTATTTGAGATGATATTCAGCAGTAAAAAGGAGTTATTAGAACTGTATAATGCAGTGAATGGAACATGGTATGATGATCCTGAGAAACTGACTATCAATACGCTGGAAAATGCTATTTATATGTCAATGCGCAATGATCTGTCTTTTCTTATTGATTCAAGACTGGCTCTTTATGAGCATCAGTCCACGTATAATCCTAATCTGCCACTAAGATATCTGATGTATATTTCAAATATATATTCAAAAATGATTAAGGATTTTAATTTGTACGGCAGTAAGCCAATTAAACTGCCGACGCCATGTTTTGTTATCTTTTATAATGGTCTTTCTGAGCAGCCAGACAGGCAGATTCTAAAGCTCTCAGATATCTATGAAATGCAGGATAAAGAAGTGTTTTTGGAATTGAAGGCGATTATGCTTAATATTAATGCCGGCCACAATAAAAGATTGATGGAGCAATGTAAAACATTAAGAGATTATAGTATTTACGTGGATAAGGTGAGAGGGTATGCAAAAGTAATGGGCCTTGAAGAAGCTGTTGAGAGGTCAATTAAAGAGTGCATTGAGAGTGATGTACTTGCAGAGTTCCTGCGAAATAACAGAACGGAGGCGAAGAGTGTGAGTATTTTCGAGTACGATGAAGAGAAACATATGAGGCAGACAAGGGAAGAAGGCAGACTTGAAGGAAGACAGGAAATTATACTGGAACTGCTGAGTGAGTATGGTGAAGTGCCTCAAGAACTGGAAAATATAATAAGAGACCAGGAAGATTATGAGATCCTGAAGCGTTGGAACAGGCTGGCAGCGCGGGCCGTGTCTGTTGAGGAGTTTGAGAAAGAGGTATATAAATATTTAGCAGACATCAGAGAAAACAGCGGAGAAAAGAACAGATAAGTCAGCGTATGACGGCCAGATCTATGTGTGTACAATGCTGGAACAGGTGACAGGGAGGCCGTGGACAGGACGATGTTGAGTGATATAATGAAGAGATGTTTGATATAATAAAAGAAAGGAGTTTTGAAAATGAAAGTATTGTTGTTAAACGGCAGTCCTCACAAGAATGGGTGTACATACACCGCTCTGGAAGAGGTAGAAGGGGTACTGAAGAAAGAAGGAATTGAGACAGAGATCGTACAGCTTGGAAATGGGCCCATACGTGACTGCATAGGGTGCGGAGGATGCTCAAAAAAGGATGGAGCCTGTGTATTTTATGATGATAGTATAAATGAGATCCTGGATAAAGCAAAGCAGGCTGACGGATTTATATTTGGAACTCCTGTGTATTATGCTCATCCCAGCGGCCGTGTACTGTCTGCTCTTGACAGGCTCTTTTATGCAGGCTCATCTGCATTTGCACATAAACCGGGAGCGGCTGTGGCCTCAGCAAGAAGAGCCGGTACGACAGCGTCACTGGATGTGCTGAATAAGTATTTTACTATTGCACAGATGCCTGTAGTATCTTCTTCCTACTGGAATATGGTCCACGGAAACACACCTGAGGAAGTCCATCAGGACAAGGAGGGCCTTCAGGTTATGCGTAATCTGGGCAGAAATATGGCGTGGCTGCTGAAATGTATAGAGGCAGGACGGGAAAAAGGCTTTGAAGCTCCCAATGCTGAGAGGGCGTTCAGGACAAACTTTATACGGTAAAGGGCGGTCATGTCTGTTGTTCTTTGAATGACTGCAGGAGTATGGGCTGCCCCAGTTTCGTGCGGGACTGGTTTTTCTTGTATTCATTGGGGGTCAGGTCTGTCATCTTTTTAAAGACCCTGTAAAAATGCTGCAGATTACTAAAACCGCATTCCAGGCTGATATTTATAATGGAGGCATCAGTAGTCAGCAGCATCTGCTGGGCCTCCAGTATCCGCTTATGCTGTATGTAATTAATAAGGGAGATCCCCATTGTTTTGCGGAAGATCCTGCAGATATAAGATTTATTTAGATAGAATTTTTCTTCCAGCTCTTCTAAAGTAATATTTTCTGAATAATGATCATTTATATATTTCAAAATCTGTTCCACCGGAGATAGTATTTTATTAGTCGTATCAGCAGGGGGACGGCTGACAAAAATAATGTACAGCTCCTGCAGGATTAAAGATGAGTATGTATTAAGCAGATGCATATCCTGTTTTTGATCCTCAGAAATATGTTCATACATATTCCGCATAATATAATTAATACGGAGAAATTCACGTACAGACAGAGATGCCTTTTGATAAGTCTGGTCCATAAACAAGTTAAGAGCCTTTGATGCCTTGTGGGAGTCAAAGGCTTTTTCTATATGCTCTCCTGTAAAATAAAATACATAGCGGATGTAATTCTGGGGTTGGGGATAGACAATTTTGTGGAGCTTTCTGGGAGGGACGATTAATACATCATGAGTGTGCAAATTATAGTGGGTGTCGTCAATATATGCCTCTATATCTGCAGAAACATAAAGGATCAGCTCAAAACACTCATGATAATGGATCAGGGAAGTCAGCTGCTCAGTGGAAGGAGTGGCTTTGTACGATAATTCAAAATTGCTTACCAGGTCATGATAATCTGGTGTTATACCACTTCCGGGGGCTAAGCTCTGGATTTGTTTATTTTTATCAGGTGTACGCTCCATGAAAATGTCCTTTCAAAAAATGGTTATCAGATAAAAAACTTATCAAAAGTATAACATATTTTAACAATAAAGAAAATATGTCAATATATGTTAAATAATGGGAATATATGCAAGATACGTTAGGACAGGAAGTGAAAATATTAATATAATGTACGTATACAAGATGAACAAAAAAGAGATGTATGCGGGGAAAAAACTATGCAAAATGCAAAACAAAGAGGAGGTATTCAAATGAGAAAGAACAAAAGATTATCAGGCATTATAGCCGGGACTATGGCTCTGAGCATGGTGGCTGCCGGAGGAATTGGGGGTGTTTCCATCAGGGCAGAGGCCGCAGGGAGCCGTGCGGAAAAACCTGTACTGCCGTTGGCAGAAGAAGGTACGGAGACACTGACCATAGCTACAATGGATAACTGGTATGCAACAAAAAGCTATAATGATAACCTGCCTGTTTACCAGGAATTTGAAAAACTTACGGGAGTCAAGATCAACTGGGAAGTTATACCGATCAATGATTATGACCAGGTAATGGGGACAAGGCTGGCATCAGGCCAGAACCTTCCGGATATATTCGTGATTCCATGGGAGGCTAATGCAGACCAGCTTGGATATGATGGGATCGCAATGCCGCTGAATGACCTGATTGAAGAAAATGCTTATTATCTGAACCAGCTCATGGATAAATATCCTGTTGTGAGGTCAGGTATTACATCTGCGGATGGGAATATATATGCTTACCCTGGCTTCGGGGAAGGGTTTGTAAATACAGCGGAGGAAATGGAAACAGGAGAACTGACAGATCCGGGGGCAAACCTCTGCCTGAATGTCTCTATGATACGCCAGGACTGGCTGGACAAGCTGGGCCTTGATATGCCGGAGACACTTGACGACTGGTATAATGTCTTAAAAGCATTTAAGACACAGGATCCAAACGGGAACGGAAAAGCAGATGAGATCCCTCTTACTGCCACATTTAATGTACGTGATATCTACCGCTTTGGGGAAGCATTTGGACTATACCGTTCCGGCAATGCAGAGTGCCGCTGGGATGTGGATGATGAAGGAAAAATCTATTTTAAGGATACTACAGAGGAATTTAAGAAAACCCTGGAATTCCTGAATAAGCTTTATGCAGAGGGCCTTCTTGATCCCGAATACTCAATGGCAGCGTATGACAGGACAACAGAAAAAATTAACAGGGACCTGCTTGGCGCCCTGTGCAGTGACTGGATGTCAAATATAGGTACATATAATGCGAATTTAAAAACAGCAGGAGTGGATGATGCCAACTGGGTGCCCGTAAAACCAATCCAAAATCCGGATGGCGAATCCCTGATTGTTAACAGGTGGTCAGTCTGGAAGACAGCAGCGATTTCTAAAGACTGTAAGAATCCGGAACTGGCAATGAAATGGCTGGATTTCCAGACTCTGTCAGCAGAGGGTGTTGCCCTGACTAATTTTGGTATCGAAGGTGTCAGCTATGCAAAGTCTGATGATGGAAAGATCACTCTGACAGAAACGGCTACAAATAATTCGGACGGAATCGGAGCGCAGGAATATCTTCGTTCTCTGGGAGCATGGGGCCAGCTGCCTTATCCTCAGGCAAAAGAAGGATATGAAGTACTCTGGGCAGACCAGCCTGAAATCATTGAATTTGGAAACAGCTTTACAGCAGATCAGGTGGTACAGCCATTCCCGAACAATGGGACGAAGGCAGCCCTTCCATTTACTGATGAAGAGAACTCTATCAGGTCAGAATATGAAACAAATATAGAGACATATTGTGATGAGATGGCTATTAAATTCATAGAAGGAAAAGAGTCATTAGATAATTTTGAAGATTATGTGGCAACAGTGGAATCCTATGGGCTTGGGGAGCTGCTGGAAGTTCATCAGACTGCCTATGAAAGGTTTTTGGGAACAGAAGGATGATCATGTCCTGATATACAAAAAAACAGCAGGGTTTAAAGCGGAGCGCATGTGCGCTCCGGACTTTATTCCCACATGGGATTCCCATGTGGGAACCCTTGGAGATACGCAGCTGTGTGCAGTTGTGTTCCTGATTACGCAGAAAGGGGTATGATATGAAAAAAGCACGGGAGACAGCAGTAAAGGGGCCTAAAATACCTTTGAAGAGGCTTATCTACAGAGACAGACATTTATTAGTAATGTGTATTCCAATGATTTTATTCTTTTTAATCTTTGCCTATCTGCCAATGATAGGTCTGCTGCTGGCATTTGTAGATTACAAGCCGGCTCTGGGAATTACAGGCTCTCCATTTGTGGGACTTGATAATTTTATACAGGTAATTAAAAATCCATTTTTTCCAAGACTCTTGAAAAATACTTTTTTAATAGGACTGTATTCGTTAATTTGGAGCTTTCCGTTTCCTATCGTTTTTGCACTGGCAGTAAATGAAATAAGATCCAGAAAATTTAAAAAGGTTGTCCAGACAATCAGCTATATGCCGTATTTTATATCCATAGTGGTTATAGTAGGGCTGCTGAGTAATTTTTTATCACCTACCACAGGCATTATTAACCAGATATATTCTATGATAACGGGAAAAGACCCGATCAGCTTTATGACTGAGCCAAAATATTTCAGGTTTTTATATATTGCTACTAATATCTGGCAGACGTTTGGATGGAACTCCATTATATACCTGGCAGCACTGGCTGGAGTGGATATTGCCCTGTACGAAAGCGCAAGAGTGGACGGGGCGAACAGGTTTCAGCAGATGCTGCACATAACGCTGCCCTGTATCATTCCGACGATCATTATTATGCTTGTATTGAATATGGGCAATATCATGAGTGTGGGATTTGAAAAGATCATATTAATGTATTCGCCCTCAACTTATGAGGTAGCCGACGTGATTTCTACTTATACATATAGAAGAGGTATCGTGCAGGCAGATTATAGTTTTGGTACAGCGATCGGCATGTTCAATTCTGTTATCAATATGGTATTTATCGTAGGGGCCAACTGGTTTAGCAGAAAATTCAGTGACACCTCATTGTGGTAAGGAGGAAACCTATGAAGAAAGTAAAAAAGCAGAATACGAATGACAGGGTTTTCATGGTATGTGTATATATTTTTGTGATTATATGTACTTTTGCAGCACTATATCCTATGGTATATACAGTGAGTATGTCCATCAGCGGGCCGGAGCATGTGGCCGTAAATGATATATTTTTCCTGCCGAAGGGTTTTTCAACCCAGGCCTACAAGCTGGTATTTGAAGATAAAGAGATCTGGGGAGCCTATGGAAATACCCTCTGGTATACCGTGGTGGGGACAATAAGCAGTGTGATCCTGACGATGATCTCGGCGTATCCCTTATCAAGGAGAAGATTTTTCCTGAGAAAAAAACTGATGCTTTTCGTTATGTTTACGCTGTATTTCAGCGGCGGGATGATACCTATGTTCCTGCTTATCAATAAGATTGGATTATATAATACAAGATGGGCATGTATCTTTCCGTATTTGATCAGTGCCTGGAATCTGATCGTGTGCAAGAGTTTCCTTGAGAGTATTCCTGAGACACTGGAAGAAGCGGCTTCTATTGACGGAGCATCTCCATACAGGGTGTTCGCGCAGATATTTATACCATTGTCAAAGCCGATCATTGCAGTGATGACCTTGTTTTATGCAGTAGGCCAGTGGAACGCCTACTTTGCGGCAATGATGTATCTGCCGGATGCAAAGCTGCACCCAATCCAGATGTATTTAAGAAAGATATTGATTCTATCTAATACCCAGTCATCAATGGGAGGCTCATCAATGGGAGGTTTTGAACGCAGCCTTGCTACCCAGCAATTAAAATATGCGGTCATCATTGTGACCATACTTCCGATCCTGGCTGTTTACCCATTTGTCCAGAAATATTTTGTCAAGGGTGTCATGATCGGTTCTATTAAAGAATAAGGAGGAAGGCATGAAATACTATACGGCACAGGAACATTTCGAAAGGATTTTCGCAAATACAAAGCGCACCCATGAATTTATCGCTTCAGATACAGCTGAGTTTGGGGCATGGAGTGAATCTCTCAGGTTAAAACTAAACGAACTGATGGGAACGGACCAGATGACACTATGCCCTCCCAGACCCAGGGTAGCAGAAGAGATTGCGTGTGATGGATATGTGAGAAAAAAGATATTGATAGATACGGAAGAGGATATCACAATGCCGTTCTATATGCTGATTCCATCCGGCGTGTACAAAGGGGAAAAAAGGACGGCCCTGATTGCCTGTCATGGGCATTCAAGCTGCGGCAAGGAGGCTGTAGCCGGTGTGCGGGAAAAAACGGCAGTCGCCGGGACAATAGAAGATTACAACTATAATTATGGTGAAGAATTTGCCAGAAGGGGTTATATCGTGTTCGCGCCTGACGCAAGGGGATTCGGGGAAAGGCGGGAAAAATACGACCAGGGGGATGAACCGGAAAAGCTGCTGTCATCTTCCTGTGCATATCTGAACGTGATGGCGATGTCACTGGGGCAGACTGTAATTGGCATGTGGGTCTGGGATCTGATGCGGCTGGCGGATTTTGCACTTTCATGTGAATGTGTAAACGGACATGTGGTATGTGCAGGATTGTCAGGCGGTGGTATGCAGTCTCTCATGCTGGCAGCCATGGATGTCAGGATTGAGTGCTGCATAATCAGCGGATATTTCTATGGATATCTGCAGTCATTGCTGATTAATTATAACTGCCATTGTAATTACGTCCCTAATCTCTGGAAGACTGCGGATATAGGGGATATAGGGGCATTAATAAGTCCAAGGCCTGTACTCATAGAGACTGGGAACAAAGATTCTCTGAATGGACAAGATGGTCTGGGAAATGTCCTGCCGCAGATTGAAAAAGTAAGAAAAGCAATGAAGCTTTTCGGGAAAGAAGATAATCTGTATCATGACATTTTTGAAGGTGAGCATAAATGGCATGGAGATAAGGCGTATCAGTGGATGATATCCCACATGCCGCCAAAGATGGAGGAAGGAAAATGACATCAAAAGAAAGGGTTTTAAAGACGATTAGACATGAAGAGCCGGACAGGGTGCCTGTCGGGGAATGGGGGATCGACCACGACCATGTCTCAAAAATCATAGGAAAACATACATATTGGCGTAACCGCCGGGATACGACGCTGGCACTTTGGGATAACCGCCGGGATGAGGTAGTGGGGAGCATGATTGAAGATTATGCGGCGCTGATAGAGAAGCTGGATTATGATATTGTTACGGTTGAACTGGTTCCGTCTAAGAATCACCATGTGGATGAAAAGCCAAAGGAAATAGCGCCGGGGACATGGGAAGACAGGAATGGGAATATCTATAAATATGCAGCCAGCAATGACTCCATCATGGATGTGACAGAACGGGAAGGAAAAGACGAAATCACAGAAGAGGATATAGAAAAGGCAATGGCCGCTGTAGAGGCGATAGATGATTCCCAGTATGAGCTGATAGACTACTGCTGTGACCGTTTTGGAAAAGACAGGGCAATATTGTGCAGGAGCATTGATATCTATACTCCGTTATTCCGTTCTTTTGGCGGCAATTTCAATTCAGATCTAATGCTTACGGCATCCGTTCCCGAAGAAATAGAAAAGCTGAGGCCGGTCTGCTACGCATATAACCAGAAACTGATTGAACACTGTGCTAAAAAAGGTGTGGATATCATGATGCAGGGACAGGATTTCGGGATGAATACAGGGTGTATTTACAATCCGGACAGTATAAGGGAAATTTTTATGCCAGTTATCACACATGTAAATACACAGATTACAGATGCCGGTATGATACCTTTTTATCACTGCTGCGGCAATATCTGGAAAATCATGGATGACTTTGTAAAGACAGGATATAAAGGATATCAGTCTATTCAGGTAAGCGCAGGCATGGATAATAAGATTGTGAAAGAAAAATACGGAGACAGGCTTACCATGTGGACAGGAGTACAGTGTGAGACATTAATTACCGGTACTCTAAAAGATGTGGAGAGGGAAGTATGCGGGAACCTGGAGCTGCTCATGCCGGGGGGCGGATATATTTTCGGTTCTACAAATTCCGTGCAGTATGGGGCCAGGACTGAGAATTATCTGCATGCGCTGGAGCTGGTGAGAAAAAGAGGATGGTATTAAGCACTAATTAATATATTCTTAGAGATTGGGCCGAGGGGCAGAAATGGAGCAGAGGGATGTATATCAAAAATGATAGAGCAGAAGATGTGAAGATCACTTATATAGGGGGAGGCTCAAGAGGTTGGGCATGGAATCTTATGAGTGATCTGGCTGTAGAAGACCAGATGAGCGGCACAGTGACCTTGTATGATATTGATATAGAGGCGGCCCGGAACAATGTAATAATAGGAGAGCGCCTTCAGGAAGCGGGGGGAGAGAAGAATTTCTGTTACCATGCCTGCGGGAATCTGCGGGAAGCACTCCAGGGGGCAGATTTTGTTGTTATCTCTATCCTGCCTGGTACATTTGAGGAAATGGAATACGATGTTCATTACCCGGAAAAATATGGAATATATCAGTCGGTAGGTGACACCGCCGGCCCGGGTGGGATATTCAGGGCACTTCGGACACTGCCTATGTATGTGGAGATTGCCAATGCCATAAAAGAAGTCTCTCCTGATGCATGGGTCATCAATTATACAAATCCTATGGGGGCTTGTGTCAGGATGCTGTATGAAGTTTTTCCGGACATAAAAGCATTCGGATGCTGCCATGAAGTATTTGGGACACAGGAGCTGCTTGCACATCTGGCGGAAACAGAATACGGGGTGGATAAGATAGACAGGCGTGAGATAGAAGTCAATGTACAGGGCCTGAATCACTTTACGTGGATAAAAGAAGCGGCGTATAAAGGAAAAGATTTGTTTCCTCTCTATGCAAAGGCAGCAGACAAATACCGTGACGGTCTGGAGTATGAAGAGGGCAGGAGCTGGCTGAACAGCTACTTTGCAAATGCCAATTGTGTTAAGTTTGATTTATTCAGAAGATTTGGATTGATAGCCGCAGCAGGCGACAGGCATCTGGCAGAATTTTGTCCGGGCTGGTACCTGAAGGATCCGGAGGTGGTAAAAGGATATAAATTTTCACTGACACCGGTCAGCTGGAGGAAGGAAAATCTGAAAAAGCTGCTGGAGAAAAGCAGAAAAAGAGTCTCCGGCGAAGAAGAAGTAAAAATAGAGCCATCCGGGGAAGAAGGGGTACGCCAGATGAAAGCCATAGCGGGACTTGGCTCTTACATTACTAATGTAAATATGCCCAACCGCGGACAGATCAGAAATATAGAAGATGGTGTGGTAGTAGAGACAAATGCAGTATTTTCATGCAACAGTGTCAGGCCTGTAGTAACAGGAGACATGGAAAAGAACATAATGGAGCTGACAAGGCCCCATATCTATACACAGAATGCAGTCGTAGAGGCATGTATGAAACAGTCCCTCAAACCTGCCTTTAAAGCATTTGCCAGCGAGGCTCTTGTCTGCCTGCCGATAAAGGAGGCTGAAGAGTTGTTTGAGGGAATGGTTAGGGGAACTTCTAAATATCTGGGGTATTATACTGAATAGTTACAAAATACTGACATTTGGAATGGACTATAAGAGTGGAGGCAAAGAAAAATGGAACTGATAAGAGTAAAAGATTATCATGATATGTCTGATATGCTGGTAAAGATCTTTGCCGGCCAGATAAGGAGCAAACCCGATTCTGTGCTGTCTTTTACCACAGGGAAAACACCTGAAGAATTTCTGGAAAAGCTTGCAGACGCAGTCAACGCGGGACTTGATATAAGTAAATGCATTTGCCTGAATCTGGACGAATATGTAGGAAGGCGTGATATGCCATACAGCGTATCAGCCTTTATGGATAACCATTTCTATAGCCGCTTGTCTGTAAAACCAGGGGAAATATACGGGCTGAATGGGGAGGCACCGGATCAGGAGCTGGAGCTGAAACGGTATGGTGAAATACTTGGAGAATATGTAAGAGATATCCAGCTTCTGGGCCTTGGGACAAATGGGCATATAGGCGCCAATGAGCCGGGTACTTCATTTAACTCTGCCTTATTTGTAGCTGACAGCTGTGCCTCTACCATGAGGGCGACAAAAGAGTTATTTGGCCTTCAGGATGAACAGGTTCCTACCCAGATGTATACTATGGGGATTAAGGATATCCTTGCAGCCAGGCATATTGTGCTGGCTGCATCGGGAAAAAGCAAGGCTTGGGCAGTAAAAGCAGCCATAGAGGGCGAAATTACAGAAATGGTCCCGGCATCTGTATTGCGCCGCCATGAACATGTCACAATTATTATTGATGATGAAGCAGGTACTCTTTTAGAGTAATGAACTTTCTGACTGGGGGAGGACAAAGTATGAGATGGAACATGATCGCTACCTGGAAAATGTCCATAGATGGAGTAAGGGAAGGAATGGAACTGCTGAGGAAAGATGGAGATATCTGTAAGGCAGTTATTGAAGCTGTAAAAAATGTGGAAGATAATGAAGCATATAGCTCTGTAGGCTATGGGGGACTGCCGAATGAAGATGGAGCAGTTGAACTGGACGCTGCTTTTATGGATGGGGAAACACTGGATGCAGGAGGTGTTATGGCTGTCCGGAATATCAAAAATCCTGTTGAAGTGGCCCACAGGCTGAGTAAATACCGCAGAAACTGTTTTCTGGCCGGGGAAGGGGCTGTGGAATTTGCAAGGAGTAACGGATTTACAATTTGCGAAATGCTTGCCTCGTCAGCCAAAATAAAATATGAGAATACAATACTTCGCGGAAAGGGGCAAAATCCGCTGGAGGCCTATAAAGAGCACGATACAGTCTGTATCATTGGCCGGGATGATATGGGAAGGATGGCCTGCGGAGTATCTACATCAGGCCTCTTTCTGAAACATCCGGGACGTGTGGGAGACAGCCCTGTTATAGGTTCAGGCTTTTATGTGGATTCCCTGTCCGGAGGCGCTGCTGCTACTGGCGTGGGAGAAGATATCATGAAGGGCTGTCTTTCTTATGAAATTGTGGGAAGAATGCGCAGAGGCCAGGATGTCCAATCTGCCTGCCAGGAGGCCCTGGATGATCATATCAGGCAGTTGGAAAGCAGAAATCATAAAGCTGGAAGCATGTCTGTAATAGCAATGGATAAGAATGGTAATATCGGAGCAGCCACAAATCTGAAAATATTTCCGTTCACAGCCGGAAGCAGTTCAGGAAAGTGTGAGGTGCTGGCAGCAGTAAACACCAGGGGAAACAGGAGAATCATGCGGGCGGATGATGTGAGGTGGGAAGAATATGGAGGCGATTAGACCACTGTGTCTGCGCCTCTGTCCCGCCAGCATATTTTTGTTATCGGATATGAAATTAATTAAGTATTTATGGTTGACTTTCCTGTAATTTAATAGTATTATACCATGTAGTTTACAAAGTAAACTAAAAACTGATTAAATATAATAAGTCAGGGAGGAAGTGGCTGTGAAGGATGAGAAGTGGTTGGAGGCTATGGAGAAGCTGGGGGCTGTCAGATTGTTTTCCAGCCTGTATGTAAGGAAGGCCCGGAAAGGGGCGCTGACATCTGCACAGGAAGTAGATATGCTGTTCCGCACAGCGCTTGCTTTGGAACCATTAACGCCGCTGGAACTGAGCCATGCGATGGGAGTCAGTAAGACAATAGTCAGCAGGCTGATAGACAGCCTTACAGGAAAGAGACTGGTGGAGAAGCAGTACAGCCGGGAGGATAAAAGGAGCTACTTCCTTAAAATCACGGATGAGGGAAGGCAGGAGCTGGAGAGCATGTGCTATTACTACCTGGGACCTATCTATGAGCTGCAGAGAAATCTGGGAGAAGAGGATTTTAACCAGCTGATGGAGCTGATCTATAAGGCAAATGAAAGTATGATTGAAAAAAGCAGTGTATAAAGAATAATGTATACACCTCCGTGCATCCCATAATTTAGATCCTAACGGATGGGCGTGCTGCGCACGATAATGTAAAAAATAATAGAAGGAGGAATTTTTTTGACATTTTATCAGGAATTACAATTGAATTCAGCCGGGTCAAAGCAGCTGATTAAAAGTACTGAAGACAAGAAAGAGAGACGAAGGCATATATTGATCTATAATGTGAAGGTATATCTTGTTGTGGCCTTTTGTATTGCGGTAGTCACTTTCTACAGCAGCATATTCGGATCTGCCAACAGTGTGGCGGGCGTCACCGTACTTCTGGCGCTGATGGTACTGAGGCAGGTGGATTTTGGGATCAGGACATCACACGGGGTATGTGCAGTCTTTCTGATTTTTGGGATATTGGCGGCAGGTCCGAGAATATCTAACATGGCAGGTCCGTACTGGGGCTTTCTTGTAAATGTGGTCTGTATTCTTGGGATCATGGTGCTGGGATGCCATAATGTACTTATGTCAAACCAGTCTACTTTTGTACTGGGATACCTTCTTCTGCAGGGCTATGATGTGACAGGACACGATTACTATATGAGGCTTGCAGGACTGGCAGCAGGGGCTGTAGTCTGCGCCGTTGTATTTTATATAGATCACAGAGACAGGACGTATAAGAGAAAATTCTTTGACCTGTTCAGGGAGTTTGATCTGCGTTCCACACGTTCAGGCTGGTACCTGAGACTGACCTTGGGGGTATCGACAGCGATGCTGATCGCATCATTGCTCCATATGCCGCGTATTATGTGGGTAGGTATTGCTTCTATGTCCGTAATGCTTCCGTTTGCAAAAGACATGGAGTACAGGGTAAAGAGGCGGGCCCCGTTTAATATTCTTGGATGCCTTATCTTTCTGCTGATGTATCGGATACTGCCTGAGAGCATATATCCGTTTATCGGGCTGATAGGAGGGATCGGTGTAGGCTATTCGGCCGGTTATGCGTGGCAGACAGTATTTAATACATTTGGGGCGCTGGCGGTGGCGGCAAGTATATTTGGTTTAGAGGCAGCTCTTATACTGAGGATAGGGACGAATGTGTTTGCGTCTCTGTATTCCTTACTTTTCAATACAGTATTTCAGAAGGTTGCTGCATGGTTCGTTAAATTTTCGGATGACAGGGATGTGCTGAAAGGGACAGTATAGGCTGGTGAGTTTATCCTGAATATTTAAATACAGCAAAACTGCGTGCCATTTTGAGCTGTATATGGGCATAAAATGTGAAGTGGAATAAAAGAAAGGAGATGAACATGGTATACTCTTTATATGAGCTGGTATGGTTTTATCTGATATATTCCTTTGTTGGCTGGTGTCTGGAGGTGTGCAGCGCAGCTGCAAAGAGAAAAAAATTCGTAAACAGGGGGTTTGTCACGGCACCGCTGTGTCCCATATATGGGACAGGTGCGGTGGCATTTGCCATTTTTCTGCCCGAGCTGAAGGACAGCCTGTTCTTCCTGTTTCTGGGAGGCGCTATTCTCGCCTCACTGGTGGAATTTTTTACGGGTGTTTTGCTGGAGAAGATATTTGGGCGGAAATGGTGGGACTATTCCGGACAGAAGTTCAACTTTGACGGATACATTTGTCTGAGATATTCTGTTATCTGGGGAATTTCAGCGGTCCTTCTTGTCTGCTTTGTAAATCCATTCCTGCAGGGGATCATCAGGATAATCCCGCATCTGCCGGGAGTGATACTTGTATCTGTGCTCATAGGCCTGCTGGCTTTGGATGCAGTAGGTTCCTCCCTGGCGATCTGGGGCCTGCAGAAGAAACTGCAGCGCGTATCTGATATTACAGAGAATCTTAAAAGTATATCAGGTATTTTGGAAAATTCCATCACAAGGTATATCCAGAGGCGTATGGAGGATTCGTTCCCCAATCTGGATGAGGAAGAGCTGGCAAAGGAAAAAGCCCTTAAAGAGGAAAAGCAGAAGGTATTCGCTGAGGGATGCGGATATTACAAGCTGATATGCCTGTTCTTTATCGGTGCATTTCTGGGTGATATCATTGAGACGATTTTCTGCCTTTTGACATCGGGGAAGCTGATGAGCCGTAGCAGTGTCGTTTATGGACCGTTCAGTATAGTATGGGGAATCGGATGCATGCTGCTGACTGCCGTGCTTTACCGCTACAAGGACAAGAGTGACGGATATATTTTTACAGCCGGGACTATTTTAGGCGGCGCTTATGAATACATATGCAGTGTCTTTACAGAACTGGTTTTTGGAACAGTATTCTGGGATTACAGTGATTTCATGTTTAATCTGGGAGGCAGGATCAACCTTCTTTACTGTTTCTTCTGGGGGATAGCGTCTGTCATCTGGATTAAAAAAGTCTATCCGCATCTGTCAGGATTAATAGAGCGTCTGCCTGTACGGTTTGGAAAAATAATGTGTAATCTTTTGGCAGTCTTTATGATATTTAACATGTCAGTCTCATCTCTTGCGCTTGCAAGATATAATGTGAGAAATACACAGCCGTCAGATATTGTGCAGGAAGGGCAGCAGAATAGAAATAACAGTGGTTTGTCAGGCCTGGATGATTTCCTGGACCGTCACTTTCCTGATGAGAGGATGGAAAGGATTTATCCAAATGCTAAGATAGTTCAGGAGTAATCCATCCCTTAGTACATGTGATGATGAAATTGACAAGCGGCCTGTAAATAGTAATAAGATCGTGTTACAATGGACAAAATATTAGTTGTTGTTTATGGGGGGATATGATATACTGAAATAAATTTTTAGCAGTCGAAAGGAGGAGTTCATTATGACAAGATATGCAGAGGCAGAGGTGGCAATCGGTTAAAAGTGAATAGGGCAGAACGGCAGCCAGGCCGTGCTGTAATAAGTAACCTTTCGTGAATACTGTTTAGTTCCGCTGGCAGCGTGCTATGCGGACATGTTTGCATGCAGATATTTTGTCTGTGCGGTTTTGCCGCGTTAAAACAGCCACATCAGGCTGCTTTAGCGCGGTATTTTTCTGCCTTTTTTTAGACAAGTCAGGTAATATAATAACTTTGGAGGATTAGAAAATGAATATAAGGGATTTTGGATACGCGGATATAAACACCGATGTTACGGATGGAGGAATACCGGCCCGTATCACAGCAGTGCATAAAGAGCGTTATGAATTAGTAAGTGAACACGGATATGGATTTGGACGGGTAAAAGCGGCTAATTATTACAATGGTACGGAAACGTGGCCTACTGTCGGGGATTTTGTTCTGATTGAGTACAATGATTCAGGTGACAGCAGGATACTGCGGACACTTCCGAGGAGATCGTACTTTACGCGTCTTGACCCCTCTTCAGGAGGACATGGAGAACAGGCTGTGGCAGCAAATTTTGATTATGTATTCATAATACAGTCTTTGAATAAGGACTATAATATCAGGAAGTTGGAGCGCTATCTGACAGAAAGCTGGCAGTCAGGAGCGGAGCCTGTGGTAGTGCTGACAAAGGCAGATCTGACAGAAGAGGTTTCCGAATATGAAAGAAGGACAGCTGAAACAGTACCAGGGGTAAGAATAGTGGCGGTAAGTGCCAGAACGGGATATGGCATGGAAGAACTAGAGGGATATCTGAAGCCGGGAAAGACTATAGTGCTTCTGGGATCTTCAGGGGTTGGAAAATCCAGTCTTGTAAATGCCCTTGCAAAAGAAGAGATAATGGAAACAAGGGAGATCAGGGAGGAAGACAGCCGTGGCCGCCATACAACCACACACAGGGAGCTTATTATGCTGAAATCAGGTGTGATGGTTATTGATACTCCAGGCATGCGTGAGCTTGGTATGTGGGATGTGTCAAAGGGCCTGGGACAGAGCTTTTCAGATGTAGAGCAGTATTTTGAAAGATGCAGGTTCAGTGACTGCAGGCATCAGTCAGAACCTGGGTGTGCAGTAAGGGAAGCATTGGAGAGCGGAGATCTGCCTGAGAGCAGGTGGGCAAGCTACTGTAAGCTGAAGCGGGAAGCCAGATTTTCGAATAATAAGGCAGGATATTTTCACGATATGCAGAAGCACAATAAAGCGTATAGCAGAAAAAAGCGCGGTAATTAAGTAAATACACGGATTGAATAGATGCAGATGTGTAATCTTGCACTGCATGGCATGGGCCTTGCAGCAAGAACCCCAGAATGTTGTTGAAATTTCCGTGAAGGATTATGAATGCGACAATCATTATGAGTATAATAATGGAAAATTAGTGTAAAGCAGACTTTGGGACAGCAGCCCAGAGGAACTGGGCTGGATACCGGCATGTGACATGTGTGGTATTCAGCCCATTTATTATGCAGAAGTCCCGGTTACGGCTCAATTATGCAGATGGAAAAAGTTTGAATTAACAAACATATATAAAAATAGTTTATTTATATATAGACAAAATGCGTTTAATGATATAATATAGAATAAAAATGGTTAGAATGTGAGGGATGATATGATTTCTAAACAGGGGAACTGCAGGAATATAAAGAATGATAATAATGTGAATATAAAGCGCTTGATACTGGGCAGAAGTACTTCAGCCTTTGGTGAAGCATTTTTTCTTATAACCCTGCCTCTATTTGTGCTTGGATATTCAGACAGTCTGGCAGTATCAGGCGGCTTTTTTACAATAGCCAGTATTCCGGCAATCATAATAACTCCGTTTTTAGGAGTAATGGTGGAAAGAGTGAATAAAAAGAAGCTGATCATATGCTGCGATTTATGTACCTCATTGATCTATACAGGACTGGCCGTGATGTGCGGCACGAAAAGCCGCTATCTGATTCTGCTGCTGGCCGGAGTGATGGTTATAAAGGGCTGCGCCAGCTTTTTTGATATCGCTTCAAAGGTAATGTTTTCGGAGCTGCTGGATTCTGATTCGATGCAGAAATATAATGCACTGAAAAGTTTCTGCGATACAGCAGTCTCAATGATCGCTCCGGCAGTGGGGACCCTTGTATATGGGATAATGGGATTCAGGACGGTGCTTGTTGTGTCAGCAGTCTTATATGCATGTTCGGCACTCCAGGAATGCCGGATCGAATACATACCTCCAAACCGCAGCAGAGACACATGCGGGAAGGACAGGAGGGCAGGATTAAAGGCAGACGAATGCAGAAAAACAGAATGGGGAGAGGTTTCAAGTGAAGAATCTGGAAAATGTAATGTCAGGAGAGAGTTGAAAGAAGGGATAAGTTATGTGTTGGGCAACAAGGAGATCCTGGCACTGTTTCTTCTTGTAATGACGTTAAATTTCTTTGTGGCAAATGATAATGAAATAATTTTCCCGGGTATTTTAATACAGAGATATCATATATCAGAAAAGTTATATGGTTTTAGCACGGCCTCATTTATAACAGGCACGCTCCTGGCCGGCATTTTCATATTTAAAAACCACAGACTGGAGCTGTTTGGACACATGAATACGTTATTTTTGGCTAACGCATTCTGTATGAGCCTTGTCAGTATATTTGCCATAATACTTTATCCGGATAAAACGTTATATTTTATTGTTTTTATGATTCTGGAAATGGTAATAGGAATTATTACCTCATGTGTAAATGTGCCGCTGTCATCTTATTTTCAGACAAGGATACCATTGAGCTATCAGGGGAGGTTTTTTGGACTGCTGTCTTTTTCCGCCAACCTTCTGATCCCTCTGGGAATCACCTGGACTGGCTTCATGGCATCCTGGCTGGGAGCAGAGACTGCCTACCTGTTAAATAATGCAGGAGTAATTATGGCAGTCTTGCTGCTCCGGAGAAAAAAGAAAAGGTAGTGCAGTTTACTTCTCTTTCACAGGAATCCAGATCTCGCTGATATAGTCCTGAGAAGAAGTGTCTCCCATAGTATACAATTCAATATTATATCCGGCGGCTATCTCATACTTGGGATTGCCCGGGAGCCACTCATGGAAGATACGGGTATTTACCGACTGCAGGGATACAGGCAAGGGTCCTTTACATTCAAACTTTGTCCAGGTCTGCGCCGGTATCTCAACTACCTTGAGGCCTTCCGGAATTTCTTCATTATGATAATCACCGGCGATCATATATGCAAATTGGTTTTTCATTGCCGGGTCTTCTATGCACACTCCATATTTCCATATGCTGCAGGAACCCCCAAGTTTTTTATTGTAAGTCTCAGAGTATTTTGTATAATACTCCGTCCAGAAGAGAGGGATTTCTGTATACGAGTTCTCATATGAGAATATCCTCTCCATACCGATGATTTTAAAAGCTTCAGATTTTTCAATTTTGTAATTCATATTATTACCGCCTTCCACTGAGATTTTAATGAGAAGAGGCTGAAATATCTGGATCTTAGACGGAGATTTCTTTAACTGGGCGGGCGGACATCCGTGAAAACGGCTGAAAGCTTTAGTAAAGCTTTCAGGAGTCTCATAACCATATTTAAATGCCAGGTCAATAATTTTTTCATTTCCGGAAATGACATCAAGCGCGGCCAGGTACAGGCGCCTGTTCCTGAGATAAGAGCCGATAGTCATGCCGGTTATGATCTTAAAACCATTCTGAAAATAAAAACCTGAAATATTTACGTGTGCTGCTACATCTTCAGGAGTGATGGGATCAAGAAGATGTCCTTCCATATAATCAATAGATTCATTCATTGCTTCCAACCAGTCCATATGATTCCTCCATTTAATTGATATTTAGTAACTATTCAGCAGGTCTGTGCATTTACTGCACAGACCGTAAGAAAATGATTCAGGGTGCAAAAATCCCATCGCCGAAGGTGATTTTAAATGGATTTTTGCATGTAACTGTGAAGGTACTGAATAGTTACGATATTTATATTATAGTCTGCCTCTCATCTGGTATAAGTATAGAAGATAAGCGTGGACTTTTCCTGTCATTATCACTGTTTTTTTGTCCGGGATTATATTTTTAACTGTACTATATCAGTTACTGGTCACGGAAGAGAACAGTAACCTATATCACAGAGTATAATACAAGTTTGGTACTCCGTCTGCTTGCAGAGGGACCTTTGATTTGATACAATGATAGCACAGGTAAGAGAAAAAGGGTGAATTTATGAATTACACGTAAGTATTCAGCGGGTCGGTGCATTTACTGTACAGGCCGTAAGAAAATGAGTCAAGGGTGAAAAAATTCGTTTAAAGGAAACAATGATGCTTAACTTTTCATCAAAATCAATTCAAAGGCTGATAGCTGATAGTTGACAGGCAATGGCGGGAAATGAATGATTTTGATAAAATAATGCCACATATGAACTTGTAAGAGATGAGATCCACTTTGGCTATAATTGCAGCGATTCTGTTCCGGCGGACCGTGTCTTTTTGGATGGCTATGGTCAGTGTAATACTAAGGGAACCTTGTTTATAGCGCTGCTGTGTGCTGTTGGAGTACCCTGCCGTATTCGTGGATTTACTATTAATAAAAAGCTGCAGAAAGGTGCAATGACAGGATTTGTCTATAAGAGCGCTCCGGCCAGCATTCTTCACAGCTGGCTGGAGGTACTGTTTGATTACAGACATGTAGTTTTTGCGGATATGGAGTTGCCGTAAAAGACTTTCAGAATCCAGTGATAAATGGTATAGAAATAATATTTACATTCAGAGTGAAGGCATCTGATGAACAGGAACGTGAAAAGATCAGGGAATCATAGCGGATACCGCATAAGAGAAAAGGGCCGGCTGATCATTTCGATAAGGGAATGTGATGCAGCATTTTAGTAAAAAGAATTTGGCCGCAGGAAAACTATTGTGTCAGTTAGCGTGGAACTAAAAGCGGAGCAGAGAGCATACGCCGGATAAAAGACGTGACAAGATCATTCCTGGTTTTATCCGGACAGTTATTGCCCGGATAAAACAGAGATTTTTGAAAAACACCGCTATTTAGTAAATTCTCTGATTATGAGAATATGAGGAATCATAATAGTTACATATCAAGCAGCCTGCAATATTCCATACAGGACTCAATGGTACATTCTGCAATTAATATAGAGAAAGGATTCATATCAATAGATTTTCGGGATGCAGACAGAGCATTCTGATAATCATCCCTTCTGGACGCAGGAATAATCACGGTACAATATCCTGATCTGATAAGAATAAGGTTCATCAGTAACATTGCAATCTGTAAATTTCCCGTATCAAATGGACAGATATCTACAAGACGTTTGTGTGCCATGGCGGCAAGTTCAACCGGATGCAGAGTAGTCTGTGAAGATAAGATCTGGTCTCCTAAATGAGACATGAGTCTGGGAAGGTCATCGGGTTCAGGGGAACAGTGCCCGCATGTGGAAGCGGGAATCATTTTTGTACGGTAATTCCCGGCCAGAACAGGGTTTGTGTTCTGATAAAAAAGCAGATGCATTTTTCTTACAATTTCATCTGTGATTGTAAGATCATCCTGTTTTGAGAGCTCCAGCATATATTCATATGCCTGGCTAAATCCGGTAACGGCATAAAAGGAGACGTCAGAGAGTGGTGTTTTCCTGTCCTTCGATGTATTGCCTTCAAGAATCGAACGGGTTTCGGAAAGTGTAATGCTGCTGCCGTCCAGAGAATTACTGTTGAAGATAATTTCTGAACGAAAGTAGTCATTTAAATCGTGTGCCGCCTTTTTATCATCAGAAGCTGATGCGATTATATCCTTATAAAAATCAGTTTTATTTAACAGTTCCTGTAAATGAGCCATATTGATTTCGTCCTTTCTTTAGAGTATTATTTACGCAGGCAACGGGTAAAAATCAGGCATGTACCACTGCCTGTTGCATTATGAGTTTGATACTCCACACTATGCAGTGGCGACACGCGGGTGCCTTTACGGTCAGGGATAACGATGGATTTCAATCCACGCCAGTCTGTGGTAGAATATTTAGTCGTTAGAAGAATTAAGGATACATTATCGTGCGAAGCACGCCCATCCGTAAGGATCTGAATTGTGGGATGCACGGAGGTGTATACATTATCGTGCGAAGCACGCCTATCCGTAAGGATCTGAATTATGGGATGCACGGAGGTGTATACATTATCGTGCGAAGCACGCCCATCCGTAATCTGCCGGATTATAATAGTATACTGTATTAGGGCTGGGATATCAATCGGCGAAAATGCGAAAAAATATCAACAAACTGGGAAAAATGTCGGTACATCACTTATAGGACAATTTTAGCGGAATAAAATTATAATTGTAAATTTAAGGAATGCAAGATGAGCAGATATCTGAGTATATCCAGATTTATTGCCCTTAAAAGAAAAAGGAGTGTAATAATTATGAGATTGATAAAAGTACAGAATACGTTAAAGAAAATGAATCTTCAGTTTGAGTATACAGAAATAGAAGGATGCGGCAGCCTGGATTTTGGATATAGAGGTTTGAGATATCATATCTGGGAATTCCGTGATGGTGAATGGGGAGTTGAGACGAATATACGTCAGGGAGGAAAAGACGAAGAGCTTCTGGGCGAATATGAGGACGAAATAGTTAAGATATTGGGAGAATGGAAATAACAGTATTATCGTAAAGCAAAACGCTATGTGATGTGAAGTGCGAATAGTAAGTGAACATAAAATTCCCGAGGGATTCGCACCTTTTTTGTGGTATTAAGGATATGATTTTTTAATCTTGGAGGATGAAATTGGTTGAAAAAGGCAGAAGTATTGTGATATAATACTAAAAACGTATTTATATTCCAGGAGGAATATATGCATTTTTGCCGTCGCCACTGCGTAGTGGCGTGGATTGAAATATATGGAGTTAAGGAAATTATAAAAGAAAATGATGTCGCCACTGCGTAGTGGCGTGGATTGAAATACCGTCAATAGCTTTATCGAGCACATCAGTAACTGTCGCCACTGCGTAGTGGCGTGGATTGAAATAGTGCGTATTGGCAACCAGACTGCCACACAGGCGGTCGCCACTGCGTAGTGGCGTGGATTGAAATTCTTTGTTCCTCTGGTTGTACCTTGCTCCAAAGTGTCGCCACTGCGTAGTGGCGTGGATTGAAATTTGTTATTAGATATAATGTAATAACTACAACCAAGTCGCCACTGCGTAGTGGCGTGGATTGAAATAGCTATACTTAATGATGCATTCAAAAATGCGTTAGGTCGCCACTGCGTAGTGGCGTGGATTGAAATTTCCTGCACCATTTTCTTTATGTCTTTGCTGAGTGTCGCCACTGCGTAGTGGCGTGGATTGAAATATCTGGGAGGTTTGGGAGTACACTCTGTAAGAGCGTCGCCACTGCGTAGTGGCGTGGATTGAAATTCTATACATTTAATGGGACATGTGCCGTTGAGTGTCGCCACTGCGTAGTGGCGTGGATTGAAATTCTCAATACATCCGATACCCTCAATACCCTAAAGTCGCCACTGCGTAGTGGCGTGGATTGAAATTACCTTATCCGCACCTAACGGTTTGATGATAAAAGGTCGCCACTGCGTAGTGGCGTGGATTGAAATCCCTCCAATATCTTTTTCCTGCGCTCATATAGAGTCGCCACTGCGTAGTGGCGTGGATTGAAATAAATCAGACGCAATCCACTGGTATATACCACATGTCGCCACTGCGTAGTGGCGTGGATTGAAATATAGTCGTCAAACGTCAACTGATAAGCATTATAGTCGCCACTGCGTAGTGGCGTGGATTGAAATAAAATCCTTTTTCTGTGTTATATTAACTTTCAGGTCGCCACTGCGTAGTGGCGTGGATTGAAATCATGCAGATCCAGGTTATTCCAACAGTTCGCTACGCGTCGCCACTGCGTAGTGGCGTGGATTGAAATAAATACCACAGCACATTTTATTGGCGTAGGTGTAGTCGCCACTGCGTAGTGGCGTGGATTGAAATTGTATCATCGCCTTTACCTTTACCGGTAATTTTGTCGCCACTGCGTAGTGGCGTGGATTGAAATGTTGAAGGTGTAAAGGCTGTATCAGATATAATTTGTCGCCACTGCGTAGTGGCGTGGATTGAAATATGGCTTTATCAAAACTATCCTGATCTACTACACGTCGCCACTGCGTAGTGGCGTGGATTGAAATCAGCTCCCAGCGGACCCAGGGGCCGACACCTCCAGTCGCCACTGCGTAGTGGCGTGGATTGAAATTCTATAAAGTCTCCGCGGCATAACAATTTCAAACAGTCACCACTGCGTAGTGGCGTGGATTGAAATTACACGGTCAGAAACAGTCGCGTGTGGATGCGGAGCGTCGCCACTGCGTAGTGGCGTGGATTGAAATAATCATAATATCTCGTAGTTTCCTATCGAAATCATGTCGCCACTGCGTAGTGGCGTGGATTGAAATAGTTATCTTGTCCAGCATATCAGCAGGAACTTCGATTCGCCACTGCGTAGTGGCGTGGATTGAAATCCCTGTAGAAAATCGTCCCCAATGTCATCACCAAGTCGCCACTGCGTAGTGGCGTGGATTGAAATTTGCTGACGCTTTAAAAACTCTTCATCATTTTCGTCGCCACTGCGTAGTGGCGTGGATTGAAATACGTAATAGATCAAGCATTGCAAGTGTATTCTCGTCGCCACTGCGTAGTGGCGTGGATTGAAATAAAAATAAAGTAAAAGGGTATTATGGGGAAACAAGTCGCCACTGCGTAGTGGCGTGGATTGAAATTCTTTTGGCTATGGGGTTTACAGGTGAAAAAGCCGTCGCCACTGCGTAGTGGCGTGGATTGAAATGAAAGGAAGGATGTCTGATGGGCATTTATGAAAGTCGCCACTGCGTAGTGGCGTGGATTGAAATAGCTTAGTGTCCAGAATATCCGCATCCTTTTTAGTCGCCACTGCGTAGTGGCGTGGATTGAAATCGTTGTAGTCATATTGGAATCATAGCGGCTACCCTGTCGCCACTGTGTAGTGGCGTGGATTGAAATTGCTAAACCATGATGAGAGCAGGATTTTAGGATCGTCGCCACTGTGTAGTGGCGTGGATTGAAATGGTCTTTCACTTCTTCCGGGTCAAGTCCCAAATGGTCGCCACTGTGTAGTGGCGTGGATTGAAATTCAATGTCTCCACGCCGATCAGGGTCCTGAGCACCGTCGCCACTGTGTAGTGGCGTGGATTGAAATAACCTCACAAGGGTCTTCTGGCGGCTTTGCGTTGTCGCCACTGTGTAGTGGCGTGGATTGAAATTTTGAGCAAGCAAATGAACCAAGTGCTCCAATAACGTCGCCACTGTGTAGTGGCGTGGATTGAAATTTTGAGGCTGGATTTAATGGCATAGAGCCAGAATGTCGCCACTGCGTAGTGGCGTGGATTGAAATATTGATAAGGCAAGGCATAACTTTCGGAGTTCCGAGTCGCCACTATATAGATAGGGACTAAACCTGTTGGTATAAAGTGATGCTTTTACTGCAAAAGATTGATATTATCTGAAAGTACATCATGATAAATGCAAAAAGATACAAAAAGATACAAAAACATAAGGAAATTAGTCAAAAAATAGTTGAAAATCACCAAAAGAGTGCTATACTTAAAAATGAATGAGTCGTGTAACTTGATAACTGAATAAAGTGTGGGAGGAGTCTATGTATTTAGCACATATTAGCAAAGATAAAGCAAGAAAACAGTCAGTATGTGAACATTTAAATGGTACAGCTATTCTATGTGGTGAGTTTTCCTCAAGTTTTGATTGCAGGGAGTGGGGATATGGATGTGGTTTAGTACATGACATTGGAAAGTACAGTAAAGGATTCCAAAAGCGGCTTTTGAATTGTGGTATAAAGGTAGACCATGCAACTGCCGGAGCAAAGGAATTATACAGTAATGGTAATATATTGGCAGCATATTGTGTAGCAGGGCACCATTCAGGCCTGCCCGATGGTGGAACAAAAGGAGATGCCTCATCTTCATTTTATGGCAGAATGGCCAAAAATATAGAGGACTATGAGGATTTTCACAAAGAAATAGAGATTCCGGCGTTTCATGATATTCCATTAAAACCTATTGGAAATGGTGGATATAGTGTGTCGTTTTTTATCAGAATGTTGTTTTCATGCCTGGTAGATGCAGATTATCTTGATACAGAAGAGTTTATGTCAGATGGCAGGATTGTCAGAGGCAAATATGATTCTATGGAGGTTCTGTTACAGAAACTTTTGGATTATGTAAAGCCTTGGCTGGAAAATGATGATTCTAATACAGTCAATGGAAGAAGAACAAAAATTCTTCGCACATGTATGGAAAAGGGAGACGGTGCCCAGGGATTGTATCGTTTAACGGTGCCCACTGGCGGCGGAAAAACGATTTCTTCGCTGGCCTTTGCCCTGAAACATGCTGTACGAAATCATATGGATAGAATTATATATGTAATACCTTATACAAGTATAATAGAACAAAACTCCCTGATATTTAAGAAAATACTGGGAGTTTTTAATGTTCTGGAAGATCACAGTAATGTTGTATATGAGGACGGGGAAGAACTGGAATTGAAACAGTTGGCAGCGGAGAATTGGGACCTGCCAGTTGTGGTCACTACAAATGTTCAGTTTTTTGAATCATTGTATCATAATAAGACTTCAAAATGCCGGAAACTGCATAATATTTCGAGAAGTGTAATTATATTTGATGAAGCACAAATGCTTCCTGTAAATTATTTAAAGCCTTGTATACAGGCGATTAATGAGTTGGTTTGGAATTATCATTGTACGGCGGTTATCTGTACAGCTACCCAGCCGGCACTCCAGAACTTTTTTATCAGTCAGTTAAAAGCAGTGGAAATTTGCCCTGATGTTAAAGAACAGTATCAATTTTTCAAAAGGACAGAAGTTATCTTTAAAGGTGAATATACAGAAGAAAGTCTCATAAAAGAGTTTGAACATCAACATCAGGCACTTTGTATTCTTAATAATAGAAAACGTGTGCAGAGAATCTTTGAAAATTTGAGTGGTGAAGGTATATTCCATTTATCAACATTTATGTATCCAAAACATCGAAGCAGGATTTTAGATACTATCCGCAGTCGTCTGAAAAAAGGAGAGAAATGCCTCGTTATTGCTACGAGCCTGGTTGAAGCAGGGGTAGATTTTGACTTTAATACAGTATACCGTGAACTTGCAGGACTGGATTCTGTAATTCAGGCAGCAGGAAGATGTAACAGGGAAGGAAAGAAGAATAAAAATGCCTGCCAGACAATTGTATTTACAATAGAAGATGACAGCATGGGAGTACCGGCAGAGTTAAAATTGCCGATTGAGATGGCTAAAAAAATAGTCAGGAAATATGAGGATATTTCATCCTTAGATGCAATTAAGGAATATTTTGAACTTTTATATTATTACAAGGGCTCAGGATTAGATGTTAAGTATATTGTGAAACAATTTGAAGATGGTATGAAGAGTTACAGCTTTCCTTTTAAATCAGTGGCAGAACAGTTTAAATTAATAGAAAGCAATACGGTGACTATTTTGATAGACAAGGAAGAACAGGCAAAAGAGATAGTTAAAAGAATACAAAGGGGAGAACAATCTCGTG
Source organism: Murimonas intestini (assembly GCF_024622195.1). NCBI lineage: Bacteria > Bacillati > Bacillota > Clostridia > Lachnospirales > Lachnospiraceae > Murimonas > Murimonas intestini. The sequence continues at coordinate 9,400 of NZ_JANKBI010000020.1, read as the reverse complement.
AATTAATGCGCGAAGCAGGTCAGTATTGCATAAATATCTATAAGAATGATTTTGAAAATCTAAACGGTGCCGGACTTTTAAAAAATCTGGATACAAATTATTATTTGTTAAGAAATGAAGCGGATTATACGGAAGAATCTGGATTGAAGATGGAAGTGAGCAGAGGGGATGCAGTGATGTTTTGATGAACTATTTAAAAACGTTATTCTTTATCTATAGGATTCAATATATTAAGGGAGAAATCCGCCACTGATATGAGCTTATTATGTGGATTGAAATAATATTGATTCTGGAAAGGAGGAGCATGAGTATGGGAGTACGGGTCAGGGTCTGGGGGGATATGGCATTATTCTCCAGACCAGAAATGAAAGTAGAGAGATGCAGTTATGATATGATTACGCCTTCAGCAGCACGCGGTATACTGGAGGCAATTCTATGGCATCCGGGTATGCGCTGGGTAATAGATAAAATATATGTAATGAAACCAATTCAGTTTACCAGCATCAGACGAAACGAGGTAAAAAGCAAAGTGCTTGCATCAAATGTCTTAAGTGCAATCAATGGTTCAGCCAAACCACTTTTTATCAGTACCAGGGATGAAATAGTACAAAGAGCGTCGTTGTTATTAAAAGATGTGGAATATATTATTGAAGCACATTTTGATATGACAGATAATGCTAATAAGTCAGATAATCCGGGGAAATTTAAGGATATGATGATGCGACGTTTGAGAAATGGAAAGTGTTACCATACGCCATATTTTGGGTGCAGAGAATTTCCGGTTTATTTTGACGCGTATGAAGAAGAGGAAATTCAAACAGCGTATCCAGATGTGGAAAAAGACTTGGGATTTATGCTTTATGACTTTGATTATTCAAATCCTAATGATATACAGCCTATGTTTTTCAGGGCAATATTAAAGAATGGAATATTGGACGTGAGGGACTGTGAGGTGATCCGATGATATTACAGTCACTTGTACAGTATTATGAAATCCTGGAGAAGAGAGGCGATGTACTACGGCCAGGCTGGTGTAAAGCAAAAATTTCTTTTGCTTTAGATATCTCCGGGGATGGAGAACTTTTGGGTGTTATCCCACTTAAGAAGCCAGAACAGAGAGGGAAAAAATCTGTTGAAGTTCCGCAGAATTTGGATGTTCCTGAAATGGTGCCAAGATCTTCAGGTGTTTTATCAAATTTTTTGTGTGATAATTCAAGTTATCTGTTAGGTATAGATAAAAAAGGAAAGCCGGAGCGGTCTTTAGAATGTTTTGAACATGCAAAAGAAAAGCATATTCAGATTTTGAAAAATGTAAGCTCTGACTCAGCAGCGGCAGTACGCAGGTATTTCGAAAAATGGGATCCTGGAAAAGCCGGAGAGAATCCTATATTAAAGCCATATCTGGATGATATTTTGGCTGGGGGAAATTTGATTTTTTCAATTAATGATGTTTATGCACAGGATGATGAAGATATACAAAATGCATGGAATGTATACCTGGAAGAATCGGAAAAAGGTGCAGAGGGAATCTGCTTAGTAACGGGAAAGCGGATGGAAATAGCCAGAATCCACGGGACTATCAAAGGAGTTCCGGGGGCTCAGTCCAGCGGTGCGGCACTTGTTTCGTTTAATGCGCCGGCATTTGAATCTTTTGGAAAAGAACAGAGCTTTAATGCACCTGTCAGCACTTTTGCAGTCTATGCTTATACGACGGCACTTAATTATCTTCTGGCTGATAAAAAACATGCCACCTCTATCGGCGACACGATGATTGTATATTGGTCAGAAGATGGAAAAGAAGCATGCCAGAATGTTTTTGCAGCAGTTTCTGAACCGACAATTGACAATCAGGAAATTGTGGATGGTATTTTTAAAAATCTGGTTTCTGGAAAGGCGATAAATATTGGTGAGGCTGAGGAAAATATATCAATGGATCAGCGATTTTATATTTTGGGCCTGTCTCCAAATGCGGCAAGAATTGCTGTTCGCTTTTTTTATCAGGACAGTTTTGGCAATATTTTAAAAAATCTTCGGGAGCACTATAAAAGAATGGAGATTGTCAAAACAGCTGTGGATGGAATACAGTATCTTGGGATTTGGAGGATGCTGCAGGAAACAGTCAATAAGAAATCCAGGGATAAAAAACCTTCCGCTAATATGGCCGGGGCAGTATACAGGGCAGTCGTTTCCGGAAGCCGTTACCCGGACTCTGTTTATCAGGCGGTTATGGGCAGGATCCGTGCAGATCAGGACAATAAAGATTTGCATATTTATAAAGTTACGCGGGGACGTACGGCTATTATTAAGGCATATTTGCTGAGAAATAAAAGATTAGAAGAGGGGGAAGTGACAGTGGCATTAAACGAAAACAGTACGAATATAGCTTATACACTTGGAAGAATTTTTGCTGTACTTGAGAAAATACAGAAAGATGCAAATCCAGAGATAAATGCAACAATTAAAGACAGGTATTTTAACTCAGCATCAGCAACACCGGCAACCATTTTTCCCATATTATTTAAACTCAAAAACAGCCATATTAAAAAGATTAGCAGTAAAGGAAAAGAGATTTACTATGAAACTATGCTGGGTGAGCTTCAGGATAAAATAGTGGTAGAAGACGGCAGTGTAATTAATGCCTATCCGAGGCGTTTGTCTTTGGAGGAACAGGGGCTGTTTGTGCTTGGATACTATCACCAGACACAAAAACTATATGAAAAGAAGGAAAAGGAGGAGGCATAAAATGTCAGAAATAATTAAAAACAGATATGAATTTGTTGTACTATTTGATGTGGAAAATGGAAATCCAAACGGGGATCCCGATGCGGGAAATCTTCCGAGAATAGACCCGGAAAGCGGGTATGGAATTGTGACAGATGTGTGCCTCAAACGAAAAATCCGGAATTATGTTCAGACGGTGAAAGAAGATGAAGACGGATATAAGATTTATATTAAAGAGGAAGTTCCTTTGAACAGAAGTGATAATCTGGCATATCAGTTTTTGAAAACGGATGATAAAGGAATCAAGGAACTAAAGAAAAAAGATCCTGATGTTGATGTAAAGATAAGGGATTATATGTGCCAGAATTTTTTTGACATCCGGACATTTGGCGCCGTCATGACTACCTTTGTAAAAGCATCGCTAAACTGCGGACAAGTCAGAGGTCCGGTACAGTTGGGATTTGCCAGAAGTATCGATCCCATCATAAGTCAGGAAGTGACAATCACGAGGGTAGCTATTACAACAGAACAGGATGCGGAGAATAAGAAAACCGAGATGGGCCGAAAAAATATTATTCCATATGCTTTATATAGAGTTGAAGGGTACATATCAGCAAATCTGGCCAGGAAGGTGACAGGATTTTCAGAAGAAGATTTAGAGCTTTTGTGGGAAGCTATTATCAATATGTTTGAACATGATCATTCAGCAGCTCGTGGAAAAATGGCAGTAAGAGAGCTGATTGTATTTAAACATAGTAAAGAACTGGGGGACTGCCCGGCGTATAAGCTTTTTGATGCAGTTGAAGTTAAACGAAAAGAAAACGTTATGTATTCAAGAAAATATGCAGACTATACAGTAACCATCCATGAAGATTTGATTCCTGATACTGTAGAGATAATGAGAAAAATATGATGGAATATAAAGAGGACGATTTTCTGATGCTTTCTGGTATACAGCATTTTGCATTTTGCAGAAGGCAGTGGGCATTGATTCATATTGAGCAGCAGTGGGAAGAAAATGTGCATACTGTAGAGGGAGAACTGCTGCATAAAAGGGCGCATGATCCTTATCTGTCGGAGAAAAGAAATGATGTTATTATAAGCAGAGGTCTGCCTGTCTTTTCAAGGTCAATGGGGATTAGCGGTGTATGCGATATAGTTGAATTCAGAAAAGCGGAAAATGGGGTGCCTCTTCATGGACACAGAGGGATGTTTGAGGTATATCCGGTAGAATATAAAAGGGGTAGACCAAAAGATACAGAAATAGATATTCTACAATTAACTGCACAGGCCATGTGCCTGGAAGAAATGCTCCAGACCGAAATTAAAGAGGGTGCTTTATACTATGGAGAGATCCGCCGCAGGGAGCAGGTTTTGTTTACAGCTGATCTGAAAGAAAAGGTAAGAGGTAATTTTGAGGAAATGCACCAGCTTTTTGAACGCAGGTATACACCAAAGGTAAAATGGTCTAAAAGCTGTAATGCCTGTTCTCTGAGGGATATATGCCTTCCTAAGCTGGGCAAAGCACAATCGGTAAAGGATTACATCCAGAACATGATAGCGGAGGATGATGAATGAGAAAACTGTTGAATACATTATACATTACTTCACCTGACAGTTATCTTTCATTGGATGGAGAAAATGTTGTGATTTGGGATAAGGAGGAGGAGAAAGGGCGTATTCCGCTCCATAATCTGGAAGCAATAGTGTCTTTTGGTTACAGAGGCGTAAGCCCGGCATTGATGGGAGGCTGCGCAGAACGTAATATATCACTTTGCTTTATGACTCCGCAAGGCAGATTTTTGGCTAGAGTGACAGGGGATGTCAGAGGAAATGTAACCCTTCGAAAAAGACAATACGAAATATCCAATGATAAAGAAATCAGCCTGGGCATTGCAAGAAACTGTATTCTGGGCAAAGTATTTAATGCCAGATGGATTTTGGAAAGGGCAGCAAGAGATCACGGTTTGCAGATAGATTTAGAAAGAGTAAAGAAAGCTTCAGGTTTTTTGCAGCAGTCACTTAAAAGCATTAAATCATGTCAGGATGTAGCACAATTAAGAGGTTATGAAGGTGAGGCAGCAAGTGTATATTTTGGAGTTTTTAATGAACTGATTCTACAGCAGAAGAAAGATTTTAATTTCTCGGGCAGAAACAAAAGACCTCCTATGGATAATGTTAATGCAATGTTGTCGTTTGTGTATACATTACTCACAAATATGATAGCATCTGCTTTAGAGACAGTTGGTCTTGATCCATATGTTGGTTATATGCATACAGACCGTCCCGGAAGAGTATCTTTGGCGCTGGATCTAATTGAAGAGTTGCGTCCAGTTTTGGCTGATCGCTTTGTGCTGACTATTATTAATAAAAAAATACTCACAGGAAAAGATTTTTCTAAGAAAGAGGATGGAGCAGTCATTATTAAGGATGATGCCAGGAGAACTCTTTTGACGGAGTGGCAAAATAAGAAAAAAGATGTTATAACTCATCCTTACCTGAATGAAAAAATAGAATGGGGTATGATACCGTTTTGCCAGGCAATGTTACTTGCAAGGTATCTTCGCGGAGATATTGACGAATATCCCCCATTTTTCTGGAAGTAGGCGATATTATGCTGGTACTAATTACATATGATGTGAATACGGAGACTTCAGCTGGTAAAACCCGCTTAAGGAAAGTTGCAAAACAATGCGTGAATTATGGCAGGCGGGTGCAGAATTCTGTTTTTGAATGTATACTGGACAATGCCCAGTGTATAATGTTAAAATCAATATTAAAGGATATAATCAATGAAGAGGTAGACAGTCTTAGGTTTTATTACCTAGGTAATCATTATAAGACTAAGGTAGAACATATAGGAGTAAACAAGGGAGTAGAAGTTGATAAACCTTTGATATTCTAAAAGAGTCTGGTGCGAACCTTAAGTGAACATAAAATTATCAGGGGATTCGCACCAAAGAATTCTAAAATTTGATAAAAATGATCAAGAAAAAATAAGCAAAGGCTTGCAGGATTTGGATAAAAGCTGTGAAAATTAGATGTATGTATAAAAAGTATTCATATTGAGGAATGTTTTTTGTGCATTTTTGCTGTCGCCACTGCATAGTGGCGTGGATTGAAATCCAACCATAAACCTTTATGTACGCAGGCTTGTGGGTCGCCACTGCATAGTGGCGTGGATTGAAATTCTGCCAGTGCTCGTATCAGCATCAGCATGTTTCGTCGCCACTGCATAGTGGCGTGGATTGAAATCTTGTACTCTATTAATCTGCGAATATCTAGAAACGTCGCCACTGCATAGTGGCGTGGATTGAAATTCCTGTATACTGCTTCACCAGGGCCATTGAACTTGTCGCCACTGCATAGTGGCGTGGATTGAAATAAAGACTATGACATTATGGTACAAGGGACGAAATAGTCGCCACTGCATAGTGGCGTGGATTGAAATCTCTTCAGGGAAGGTATAGCCGGATAAACTGTTTTGTCGCCACTGCATAGTGGCGTGGATTGAAATCCGGCGGGTTGGGAAACAAATGCCAATACTTATAGTCGCCACTGCATAGTGGCGTGGATTGAAATGTTGAACTGTTCAAGGCAACCATTGAACACGAAGGTCGCCACTGCATAGTGGCGTGGATTGAAATTACTTCTAAAAAGACATTGGTATTATTAATTGCCGTCGCCACTGCATAGTGGCGTGGATTGAAATTCATTTTTTACATCAAAAGAGATTCGTGTAGCGATGTCGCCACTGCATAGTGGCGTGGATTGAAATGGTAATTGGTTTTCTTATCTGTGCAGCACGCGCCACGTCGCCACTGCATAGTGGCGTGGATTGAAATGATAGTCTTCACATAGTTCCACGAGGGCCTACCCGGTCGCCACTGCATAGTGGCGTGGATTGAAATTGATTTAAGAGAATCATAACAATTATACTTGTCAGGTCGCCACTATGTAGTGGCGTGGATTAAATCGTCATCATCATAGGAGCTTTAATTGCACCTGATTGCCATTAAGTAGTGGCTTATGTGTCCCTTGGTAACTATGAACAGAACAGCGATATTGATATCATAGTTTTGCTTAGTATTTTACAGAAAACGATTGGATTGTTAAGGAAACGCATTTTAGGGGTATGGGATAAGCCAGAGTGGGGAGAGAGGGTGTTCGGTTTGCCTGAATACTACAAATTATTATGATGGGAGAAATTTATGCTAGTAACAATTCAGCCCTTACTTAACCAATATATAGAAGCATTAACAAAAATATATGGAACGTATTTAAAATCTTTTATTCTGTATGGGACTTATGCCAGAAGTGATTATACAAGGGATTCAGAGATTGACATTAAGGCCATAGCAAAAAGAGAAGAGTATTCTAATAAGTTGATACAGATATATCCATTCTCTGTTAATGTTGAAAAAATAGGGAGTGAAGTTATTTGATGCAGCGTATCAGCGATATATGCGATGAATGGAATGTGTACAAATGGCATAAAGTAGATTAAAAACAGGTAGGGACGGTGACTATATGACGGAAGAAAAGATTAAAGAAGTGATGGCTAAGTTTTCAGAGGCAGCAAAGGAAATCTATGGAGAAAAATTATATAAGATTATTTTATATGGATCATGTGCTCGTGGAGACTATGAACAGGACAGCGATATTGATATTATGGTTCTGCTGGATGTTCCGCAAGAAACAATTGGTCTGGAGAGAAAGCGTATTTTAGATGTGGCGGATAAACTTGATTGGGATTATGATGTTGTATTGACACCTGTTTTCCTAAATTACAGAATATATCAGAAGTATATGCCAGTATCTAAGTTCTACCAGAATGTACAGAAAGAGGGTGTTCAGATTGCCTGAATATAGTTCGTTGCAAAAAGATTATGCAAAATATCGTATAGAGCGGGCGAAAGAAGATTTGGAGGCAGCATATTTGTTGTTTAATTCCGGCAATTACCGCATAGCAAATAATAGAGCATATTATACGGTATTTCATGCTATGAGAGCTGTATTAGTTTTTGATAATTTTGATTCCAGTAAACATAGCGGTGTCATTGCAGAATTTCGCAGAAGATATATAAAAGAGGGGGTTTTCCCAATTGAAGTATCTAAAATGATAGGCTCTGCATTTACAATAAGGAACGCATCGGATTATGATGACATGTTTCTCGCTAGCAGATCAGATACAGAAGAACAAATTGCAAATGCTGAATATATATTTAGATTACTCAGTAAATATATCGAAGAATTGTTGAAGGAATAGTACAACACGATTGTACCAGTTTTGTACCAACTGGTATAAAATGTTGTAGGTTTCAATAGACTTATAAAGTCTCTGAGAATACCTGATTCCTTATAAAACAGACCTTTAGAGGACAACACAGATCTGTTGAATAAGGTGTTCCCAGTCTCCTGACAATGAAGAGCAGCGGTGGAGCTGACGCTTCTAAAAGGCTGCCGCACCGGAAAAATCAGTTGCTGCGCAGGATGAGAAAGCGCCGGAGAAGATTGATTTTTCTAACGTAAAAATCGAACCGCTTTTTGAAGAGATGTTAGATTTTGAAACCTTCAGTAAGTTGGATCTCAGAGCTGTTAAGGTAAAGGCCTGCGTAACTGTAGCGAAGAGCGAGAAGCTTCTGAAGTTCGTTCTTGGTGATTGGACGGATGTTGAAGGCATGATTTTAAGCGGTATTCACGAGTATTACGCCCAGCAAGAATTGGCTGGAAAACTTGTATCGCAATCATAAATCTGCCGCAAAAAAACAATAATGGGAATTGATTTATGAGGAATGTTGATTTCAGTAGTTTATGAGGAAGATGGAAGAGAAGGTCTGAATTTATTGATGGCAGATGACAGGATTTCGGCTGGAGCAAAGTTGTATAGAAATACAAGAAAAGTTCATGGAACGAATATATTCCGCGGCTTTTTTCTTAAAAGGTATAGACCTCCATGCATCTCATAATTTAGATCCTATAGACGGGGATGCTTCGCACGATAATATATGCATAAATAGATGAGAGGTATTTAACTCCTACTGTCATATCACATAGCGGCAGTAAGGTTATATATATTGCAGTGTTAGCCTCGGGGAGGTTTTGTTACAGTGTGTTGGATTATTGATTATTATGAGATGAATTATAATATCTATATCTGATCTTGATGTGATCAGACAATCCTTGGAAAAGATGACTGTATGAAGCGGATATATTGGAAAGTGCCGTATACAGGTGGAAAGGTTGAAGTTCTAAGTATATGTTAGCGCTGTTTTCTGGTGCGAATCTTAAGTGAACATAAAATCCTAGGGGGATTCGCACCAAAAAATGTGTTATTTTGTTGGTGCAGAGCAAGAAAAATAAAATAAAAACCTTTAAATGAAGAACTTTTTGTGTTAAAATTACAGAAAACATACAAATGTTGAAGTTGATTTTTGGATGTTTTTGCTGTCGCCACTATGTAGTGGCGTGGATTGAAATCCTTTATAATTTCCCCTGTGTCCTTGTATTCCGCGTCGCCACTATGTAGTGGCGTGGATTGAAATTAGAACTATTTTCAGAGGTGAATATGGACTTTATCTTGTCGCCACTATGTAGTGGCGTGGATGGTAGTGTAAATAAACTTGTGTCTTTTGAAAAAAATGACTCCTTTTTGGTAAGAATTAAGATATGACAATTC